>NZ_JBFUKG010000009.1:0-228953 GCF_056400945.1 Polaromonas sp. P4_H1
AACTCCGGACTCGTCAGAACGTTGAAGAATTCCACCGCCTGGGTCGATCTCGCCCGGCGTCCAATGCTGCTGCAACGTTGATGCAAGACGCTTTGGGCATTACGATCCATGGTGGCTGGCCTTTGGGAAGATGGTTTGGGTGCTTCGTAAACAACCATCCTATCGACCCTTTGGTCAGCCATCTCCCTTTGCTTTCAAGCACTTACGCACGTCGCCGAAGGCCAACCTGCCAAAGTAAGTGCCATTCGCATTAGCCCGACTTCCACCCCATGCAACTGTCAAAACCCGGAGAGTCCCGTATGAACAAACGCAATTTCCTCGCTGTGGCCGCTGCGGCCGGCATACTGCCGGCAACCTCGGCACCTGCCCTGGCCAAAACATCAGCAAGTGGTCCTGCGCTGCTCACGGTGGCTGGTGCCATCAAAAAGGGCAACCGCGGCCCGCTGGATGCGGCGCTTGACCAGATGATGGCCAAGCATGGCGTCAAGTTCTCCGAGGCGTTTACGCTGGATACCGCGGCGCTTCAGCGTCTGCCGAGCATCACCATCAAGCCCACGCTGGAGTACGACAACAAGGTGCACACTTTGACGGGCCCCTTGTTGACCACGGTGCTGAATGCGGCGGGAGTCAAGACTGATGCTGCGCTGCGTCTTGGCTTGCGGGCTGTCGACGGCTACAACGTGAATATCACTCTGGCTGACGTGAAAACGTACCGGATGATGGTGGCCACCCACATGGATGGCACGCCCTTGGCGCTGGGTGGGTTGGGGCCGCAGTGGGCTGTTTATGATGCCGACACGCTGACCGCATTCAAAGATAAACCCGTCAAGGAACGGTTTGCCCTGTGCCCCTGGGGGCTTTATTTCATTGACGTGAGCCCTGCGTAGAACGCTTCCTGGAACGCTTCGTCAGGCATCACGCAAACACCCTCACACCCTCACACCCTCGTGGCAAGGACTAAAAAAACATGGCCTCGTCTGCTCTCGAATCCTTCGTCTCACAAGCCATGGCGCACGCGCGCGATCTCCCTGAGCCTGCCGACTGCGTGCTGGCGCTCGCCCCGCTGATGCTCGAACTCATCGAACGGGCAACGACGTTTCTTGAACCGCAGCACTATCGAAGCGACCCGAACCACTACGCTCGCAATCTCGTCTACAACGCACCGGATGCAAGCCTCTCGCTCTACACCCTGGTTTGGTCGCCGGGGCAATGGACGCCGGTACACGACCACGGCAGCTGGGGTGTGGTTGGCGTATTGGAGGGCGTGCTGGAGGAGCGTGACTACGTGCGCCTGTCACCCGACAGCGGGGCCGATGAAGGCATTCATCTTGTGCGTGGTGGCGTCATCCTCTTGGGGCGCGGTGCGGTCACGAGCTTTGTGCCAAACCCCGACCACATCCACGTCACGGGCGTTCCACCGGAGAGGCCCCGCGCCGTGAGCCTGCATCTTTACGGCCGAACGATGAACAGCTTCAATACCTATGACATTGCCTCAGGCACACGCCGGCGTGTAAGCGTAGCGCACAACGAAAGTTGAACCGGGACCACGGGCCAGAACACCAAATCCAGGGGCTGCCTGACCCGGCCTGGGGGTTTTATTTCATCGACGTGAGCCCTGCGTAGAACGCGCTACAACACGCGGGCCGCCTGCTGTTTCTTTGAGTTCAGGCGTGGGTTGCCACCAGCACGGCGGCCCACGACAGCAGCGCAACACCAAGCGGCGTGCTGAGGCGTCGGCCCCAGGAAACGTTTTTTTCGATCGCCATCACGGCGGCAAGAACGAGCATCCAGCCGAGGCTGCCGGTGCCGACCGCGAACATCAGCAGCATCAGTGCCCAGCAGCAGCCCACACAGAACAGGCCGTGGTGCGCACCCAGCGCGAACGCCTGCCGCGCCTGCGCATGCCCACGCCAGTGCTCGATCACGAAGCTCAAGGGCGTGCGGCACTTTTCAAGGCACCGGTACTTCAGCTTGCTGAACTGAAAGGCGCCGGCCAGCGCAATCGTCGCTGCGCCAATCAGCCAGCCGTGCCAGGCCAGCGTGGGCACGCTGGCGAGCAGGGTCAGCACCGCGCTGTGCAGCGCATGCGCCAACAGCCCGAATGCGCCCCACACCGCCATGTAGCCCAGGCCGAGCAGCAGCAGCAGGCGCCCATGGTCCGGGCGTTCGGCCGTCAGCCGGTCGAAGGTGTTGAACAGGGGCAGGGTGGTGGGCAGCATCATGGCTGTCGTCATGAGTATCCACGCGGCGGCGTACAGCACCATGGGCACGACCACATCGCCAGCGGGCACGATGCGGCACAGAAACGCCGCCGGGCCGGAGGCTGTCCAGTCAGCGTGCTCGAGATAGCGCCCGTACGGGCTGCGCGCCCACGCCCACAGCGCCATCCACGCGAGCGCAACCAGCGCGACCAGCACGGGCAGGAACACGCGATGGTGGCGCGAGAGGATTGGCGGCGCCGGGCCTGCCACCGGGTTCATTGGGAAATCTCCGCGCTACGCGTTGTTGTATTGGCCCTGGGAGCGGCCCAATGGCTCATGCGTCGAAGACGAAGGTGCTCTGCAGGGCGTTGTGGTTCTTGATGTCGAGGTTAATGCCGAGCGCGGCGTTCTTGGATCGGTAGGTCGGGGCCTTGCCAACAAACACCGGCGCCCCCGGGACCGTCGAGAACACGGTGTCGGATAGCGTGGTCAGCCCACCCATCGCACCACGGTACGGCTCGAGTTCAGCGAAGTAGTTCTTGCCGATCTCGAGTATGCCCTTGCCTTCCTCGACGGTGAATCGGATTGGCGCCCGTTCCACCGACACCACCTCGCCTATGAGCTTGGCAAGATCGGCGACCGGGCCGCCGGCCTGGCCGGTGTAGACCTTGAGCAGTGCCTCTTCCTGTTCCTTGGAGGCCTTGTCGTCGACAAAGATCGCGGCCCTCCAGTTGCCTTCCAGGATATTGCCGGGCACATGGGCCACGGCTGCAATGGTGTTGCCGCCTACATCGACGCCGTCGACCGTTCCCTTGTCAATGCGCCATGCGACGATGGTGTCGCAGGTGCCGTTGTCCGGATCTTCACCGATCCAGCAGGGGCACAGGACGTTGCAGTTGCAAACCTCGAGCAGACGACCTTCCAGGTGATAGCTCATACGAACCTCCATGGGAGCCACATGAACAGGGACTTGTCGTCTTGGCTCGCGGCGGCAAGAGAAAATGATTCTCCGCCGCGGGATGTGCCAAGTCAAGGACGGTGATGGGTGATAAATAGTGATGAAAGGCGATGATGGCCAGCGCAGGGGGGTGAGGGCAGTCCGAGGGGCAGTCCGAGGGGCAGTGGGAGGCCTGCTCTGACGTTCAGGCGCTGACGTTCAGATATTCACCAACGAAACGCCATGCAGGGTTATCCTCCAATTAGAGGATGGACTGGCTGGCTCATCGCTCCCAGACTCGGCTCCTCACGACTGCCGGTTTCAACCAAAAGGAGAACTGACCTATGCGTACCCGAACCCTCATCGGCCGCTCATTGCAGCTGGCTCTGTTGTTTGTTTTGGGCCTTGTCGGCTCATTCGCGCTCGCCCAGGCGCCTGCCCAGGAGCAGGCGCTGACGCGGACGGCCCGTGATGCACAGCTGAAGTGGGGGCCCTGCCCGCCGTTCTTGCCCAAAGGATGCGCGATCGCCGTGCTTCATGGCGATCCTGCGAAAGAGAACGTGGATGTCTTCTTCAAGGTGCCCGCCAAGTCGACCATTCCGCTCCATTGGCACACGTCGGCGGAGCGCATGATCCTCGTGGCAGGTGAGCTTCATGTCACCTATGACGGCCAGAAAACAGCCGTTCTCAAGCCCGGAACTTACGCCTACGGCCCACCCAAGGCACCGCACAAGGGCTTCTGCGCCAGCACCAGTGCCTGCGTCCTCTTCATTGCCTTTGAATCGCCGCTGGACGCAGTGCCCGTCGAGAACAAAGAGAAGTAACGCACCGCTGCCCAATAAATCGTTCGAGCGGACGCGCTAAACGCGCGGATATTGAGGATCGCAAGCTGGGGTTGCGAGGTGGTGTGCTGGCCGCCTGCAGAGGCCGGCATCGGCCCGATATGAGCCGGATGGCCTTATGCGCCTTGCCCGTCTGTTGATCCAGTTGCACACCGTCCGAGATGAGCGCATCCTTCAACACCAGTTGCTACTGCCACGCAGTAAGGAGGTCGTATGAAGCCTGCAAGACTCACCGTAAAGGATGTGCGCGCCCGACCCGTGCTCGTGCCCTTGAAAAGGCCAATCGTCTCGCGGGTCGGCTTGTTCCAAGATTGGCCACTGATCCTCATCGATCTGGAAACGAATGAAGGAATCGTTGGCCGCAGTTATCTCGAACCTTATCTGAAGCATTCTGCGCGTTACATCGTGCCGATGATTGACGATCTTGTTCAGGCCATCAAAGGGCGCGCCGTAGTACCTTTTGATGAGTACCGCAAGGGAATCAACTCGCTCCACCTCGTTGGACGGGAAGGCCTCTCGATGATCGCGGTTTCGGGTCTCGATATGGCCGCCTGGGACGCGCTCTCACAGGCGGCGGGCATGCCGCTCGCCGAGTATCTGGGCGGATCCATAGGGCCCGTGCCTGCATATAACAGCAACGGTTTGTGGCTCACTCCGCTCGAATCCATTGGAGCCGAAGCTGACGAACTCGTACGAGAGGGTAACTTTTCAGCGCTCAAGCTTCGTCTCGGTCGGGACAAATTGGAGGACGACATTGCCTGCATTCACGCTGTTCGGGACGCGGTAGGCAGCGACGTCAAACTCATGTGCGACTTCAACCAGGGCCTGTCTTTCGGCGATGCGCTCCTACGCTGTCACGCATTGGACGATCATGGTCTGTATTGGTTTGAAGAGCCTATCACCTATGACAACATCTCGGGCTACGCGCAACTGGCTCGCGAGCTGAAGACACCGCTACAACTCGGCGAGAACTTCTACGGGCCGCGTCATATGTACCAGGCACTTCTCGCCGGTGCAGGCGACCTTGTGATGCCGGACATGATGCGAATTGGAGGCGTCAGCGGCTGGCTGCGTGCAGCAGCCATTGCGGGCGCCGCAGGTGTTCCCATGTCAACTCATCTGTATCCGGAAGTCGCGGCACACCTCATGCGAGTTACTGAAACGGCGCATTGGTTGGAGTGGCAAGACTGGGCAGATCCCGTGTTGACGGAGCCGTTCAAGATCGAGAATGGGTTTCTCTGCATACCGGACCGGCCTGGGCAGGGCATCACGTGGGACGAGAAGGCCGTTGCCAGGTACTTGTATTGAACGAGCCCCTGCTGCGTACCGCGCCTTAACCCTTGCTTATGTGACCGCAAAGGGCACCAGGCGGTCTTGCCCCGCTTGTTATTTGACCAGCAGCCCGTCAATCTGGCGCAAGTCCTCTGGCGTCAAGGTGCCGTTGGCTTGCCGCAGGCGCAGGCCGCCCAGCAGCACGTTGTAGCGCGCCTGGGCCAGGTCGCGCTTGGTCTGGAACAGCTGGCTTTGCGCGTTGAGCACGTCGATGTTGATGCGCACGCCGACCTGGTAGCCCAGTTTGTTGGCGTCCAGCGCGCTCTGGCTGGACAGCTCGGCCGCTTCCAGGGCCTTGACCTGGCCCTGGCCCGACAGCACGCCAAAGTAGGCGGTGCGCGTACTTTGGGACACGGTGCGTTTTGCCCCCTCGAGGTCGCTGCGCGCCTTGTCCTTCAGTGCGAGGGTTTCTTTCACGCGGTTTTGCGTGGCAAAGCCGGCAAACAGCGGGACATTGAGCAGCAGGCCGACATTGCTGGAATTGGTACGCGTGGACAGGATGCTCGTAGTAGTGCCTGACGGACTGCGGGTGACGTTGTAGCTGGCGGTGGCGTCGAGTGTGGGCTTGTGACCGGCTTCCGCTTTTTTGACTTCGAGCTCGGCAATGTCCAGCCCGCTTTGCGCCTGGCGGATGCTGGGGTGTACCGCTTCGGACTGCTGCACCCAGGCATTGACGTCGGCCGGCACCACCGGCGGCAAATTCACTGGGGCCAGCAGGCCCTTGGGCTGCGATTCGGTTTTGCCGACCAGCTGGTCCAGCGCGATTTTCTTGACGCGCAGGTCGTTCTCGGCGGCGATTTCCTGGGCAATCACCAGGTCGTAGCGTGCCTGCGCTTCCCGGGTATCGGTGATGGTGGCGGTGCCCACCTCAAAGTTGCGTTTGGCCGAGGCCAGCTGCTCGGCCACCGCGGCCTTTTGCGCCGTCACAAAGGCCAGCGTGTCCTGCGCGGCCAGCACATCAAAGTAAGCCTGGCTGGTGCGCACGATCAGGTCCTGTTCGGCTGTCTCCAGCTGTGCCTTGGCCAGATCCACCTGCCGGGCACCCTGCTCGTAAGTGGCCCAGTTGAAGGGACGGTACAGCGGCTGCGTGGCGGTCAGCGTGGCGTTTTGCGTGTTGAAGCTGCGGTCGACCACCGGGTTGGTGTTTTCGAAGCCGGTGCGTGACGCGCCCGCCGCAAGGCCCGCCGTCGGCAGGATCCCGGCCTTGGCCTGTTCGGCCCTGGCAAGGTTGGCGTCGTATTGCAACCGGGCCGACTGGTAGGTTGCGTCAAACGCACGGGCTGATTCGTACAGTTCTACAAGACTCTGGGCCTGCGCCTGCTGGGCAACAGCCATCAACGCCAGGGCGATTGCCATCGACAGGGGCGCTATCACAGGAGGCAACGCAAGCGCCTGAAGTTTCTTGGGCGTGGTCATAAGGGTCCTGAAGAAGTGATGAATCGGCAAATAAAAGGCGAGATGGAAGGCGAGAAGGCAGGGAAGGTGGGCAATCGGCTCAGCGGGCTGTCAGCCGGTCGGCAGCAGTCATCAGTAAATCGGCACGGAAGGGTCGACCTGCTGCGACCAGGCGTCAATGCCGCCTTGCAGGTTGACGACCTCGGTGAAGCCGCTTTGCGCCAGGTAGTTGGCCACCTGCAGGCTGCGCATGCCGTGGTGGCACAGGCAGGCGATCGGCTGGTCGGTGCCGCCGGCTTCCTGCAATTCGGCCAGGCGCGCTGGAATCTCGCGCATCGGGATGCGCATCAGCCGGAAGCCGTCCTCCTTGATCGATGCGGTCTGCAACTCCCAGGGCTCGCGCACGTCGAGCACCACGGGCGGGGAGCCGGGCGCGGCAGCCTGTGCGCTGTCACGCCAGGCGGCGAAGTCGGAAGGATTCAGTTGGGAAATCATTGCGGCGCCCTTGGTTCCTGATATTGCTGGTGTTGCAAGTGTTGCTGTTTGGCAGGTGGTGGCAAGAAAGCTTGTCAGAAGTTGAATTTCGAAGGCTCGGCGAAGTTCAGCAGCCGCGGCGCCACCGTGTCCCAGGCCTGGGTGGTGCGCCAGGATTCTTCGGCGACACGCGTGACCAGGGTGGCGCGCATTACGGGCTCAAAACCCACGATGGCGCTCAGGCGTCCGCCGACCTTGAGCAGCGACAGCAGCGAAGCGGGCACCTCGGCGACCGAACCGCTGAGCACAATCACGTCAAACGGCCCGCGCAGCGGATCGGTGCTGGACACAGCCTGCGCAATGTTGGCGGCGCCGTCGCCGGTGCGCACTTCGGCGTTGTAGATGCCGGCTTTTTGCAGGTTGTCCCGTGCCATCTGGGCCAGCGTGGGGTCGATTTCCAGCGTGATCACTTGCTGCGCGCGGTGCGCCAGCAGCGCCGCCATGTAACCGGAACCGGCGCCGATTTCGAGCACTTTTTCGTGCTTTTGCACGGCCACATCCTGCAGGATGCGGGCTTCGACCTTGGGCGCCAGCATGCACTGGCCGGGGTTTTTCTGCTGCGCCGCTTCGGCGGTCAGCGGGATTTCCATGTCCACAAACGCCAGCGCCCGGTAGGCGGCCGGTACAAAATCCTCGCGCTTGACCACGGCGAGCAGTGAAAGGACCTGGCTGTCCAGCACTTCCCAGGGGCGGATTTGCTGCTCAATCATGTTGAATCGGGCTTGTTCGTAGTTCATGGGGGACCTGTGGGTTGGCGGGGTAAGAAGGGAAGGGGAGTGCACGAGATAAACCCTTGATTTTAGCCGGGGCTGGAGACGGAAGCCGGGCCGGCGGGAGCCGCTTCAGCCGGGGCGGCCGCGTGCGCTTTTCGGCGGAATTTGCGCTTGAACCACTGGCCCAGGTCGTCCAGGTAGCAGTAGGTCACGGGCACCACCACCAGGGTGAGCAGGGAGGAGGTGATCACGCCGCCGATCACCGCCTGGCCCATGGGGGCGCGCTGCTCCGAGCCTTCGGTCAGGGCAAAGGCCAGCGGCACCATGCCGAAAATCATGGCCAGCGTGGTCATCAGGATGGGGCGCAGCCGCACCCGGGCCGCCTCCAGCAGGGCCTCGCTGCGGTCCAGGCCGGGCACCTGGCGGCCGTCTGCGCCGGTCCAGGGCCGGCGCATGCGGATGGCGAAGTCGACCAGCAGGATGGCGTTTTTGGTGACCAGGCCCATCAGCATCACCACGCCAATGACGGAGAACATCGACAGCGTGGAGCCAAACAGCAGCAGGGCCAGCACCACGCCGATCAGCGTGAGCGGCAGCGAGGTCATCAGGGCCAGCGGCTGCAGAAAGCTCTTGAACTGGCTGGCCAGGATCATGTAAATAAACACAATGGCCATCACCAGCGCCGAGACGGCATAGCCAAACGACTCGGCCATGTTCTTGGTGGAGCCGCTGAACTGGTAGCGGTAGCCCGGCGGAAGATCGATGCCATCCAGCACGGCCTTGATGTCGTTGGACACCTCGCCAGCCGAGCGGTTGTAGACGTTGGCGTTGATGGCTACCTCGCGGGTCAGGTCGCGCCGGTTGATCTGGTTGGGGCCGGTCGATGCCTTCACGCTGGCCACCTGGCTGAGCCGCACCACGCGCGTGGAGCCGTCTGCATTGCTGCCGATGGCGCTGCTCATGAAAGGCAGGCGCTCCAGGTCCTGCGGCGCGTTGCGCGCATCGGGCGCCAGGCGCACGTTCACGTCATAGGTCTGGTCGTCGGGTGCGCGCCAGTTGCCGACGGTCTGGCCGGCCACCAGCGTGCGCAGCGAGGCCGCAATCTGCGACACCGACAGCCCCAGGTCGGAGGCGGCATCGCGCCGCACATCCACTTCGATCACCGGCTTGTCGGCCTTGACGCTGGAGTCCAGGTCGACCAGGCCGGGAATGCCGCGGATTTTGTCGGTGACGAGGCGGCTCAGGCGTTCCAGTTCCTTGAGGTCGGGGCCCTGCAGCGAAAACTCGACCTGCTTGTTGCCGCCCACGGCGTCGAGCAGGCCAACGTGGGTCACGGTGATGCCGGGCACCTGCTTGAGACGCTCGCGCAGCACGCCCGACATCTGGTCGGCATTGCGGCTGCGTGCCTTCCGGTCGACCAGCCGCACATACACGCTGGCGTACATCTTGCCCTGTGCGCTGCCGGTGTTGAGGGTGGCCAGCGTGTAGTTCACCTCGGGAAATTCGCGGATGATGGCTTCCACCTGCCGGGCCTTCGCCTCGGTGGCTTCCAGCGATGAGCCCACGGGGGTGTAGAAGTTGAGCGAGGTCTCGGAAAAGTCGGCCTTGGGCACAAACTCCGTGCCCAGCAGCGGCACCATGACGAGACTGACGAGGAAAATCACCACGGCCAGCGCCAGCGTGGCCAGCTTGTGCAGCAGCGACCAGCGCAGGATGGCCTGGTAGCTGTTGCCCAGCGAGTCGGTGGCATGGTCGAACCAGCCGGTCACGCGGCCAATGGTCTTGTCATACCAGGTGACCGGCGCGCGGTGCCGGCCGTGCGCCTCGATGGACGGGTCATGCCAGATGCTGGAGAGCATCGGGTCCAGCGTGAAGCTCACGAACATCGAGATCAGCACGGCCGCGACGATGGTCACGCCGAACTCGTGGAAAAACTTGCCGATGATGCCGCCCATGAAGCCGATGGGCAGGAACACCGCGACGATGGAGAACGTGGTGGCCAGCACCGCCAGGCCAATTTCCTGCGTGCCATCCATCGAGGCCTGGTAGGGCGCCTTGCCCATCTGCACGTGCCGCACAATGTTTTCGCGCACTACGATCGCGTCGTCGATCAGCAGGCCCACGCACAGCGACAGCGCCATCAGCGTGATCATGTTGATGGTGAAACCGAACATGTTCATGAAGAGGAAGGTGCCGATGATGGAAATCGGCAGCGTCAGCCCGGTGATCACTGTGGAGCGCCAGGAGTTGAGAAACAGGAACACGATCAGCACCGTGAGCAGGGCGCCTTCGGTCAGCGTGCGGCGCACGTTTTCCACCGCGACGCGAATCGGCCGCGAGCCGTCGGTGATCAGCTCCAGCCGGGCGCCGGGCGGCAGCAGCGGCTGCATTTCCCGGATGGCCTTGTTCAGCCCGTCGACTACGGCAATGGTGTTTTCATCCTGGGCTTTTTGCACCGTCAGCAGCAGGGTGCGCTCGCCGTTGTAGAGCGCCAGGCTGTCGAGTTCCTGCGCGCCGTCGGCAATGCGCGCGACCTGCTCGACAGTGACAGGCGCGCCGCCGCCCGCGGCCATGCTCTTTCGTGCCACGATGATCTTGCCGAAGTCCTCGGGCCGTTTCATGCGGGCGTCGATCTTGACCACGCGCTCCTGCGCCAGCGAGCGGATGGCGCCGACCGGCAAATCCTGGTTTTCGCTGCGCACCGCGTTGACCACCTGGTCGGCGGTGATGCCCAGCGATTCCATGGCCTGCGGGTTCAGGTCGATATTGATTTCGCGTTTGGTGCCGCCTACCAGCGTGACCGAGCCCGCACCGCGCACGTTTTCCAGGCGCTTTTTCAGCACCTGGTCAGCCCAGTTGGTCAGGTCCACCGCAGACATGCCAGCCCCCACGCTTGTCGCTTCGCGTACTGCGCTGCCCCCCGAGGGGGCTGAACTTGCTTGGGGCGGCCCGGCGCTGCGTTCGGCTATTTTTGATCGGGCGGGGAGTACTGCTACCGACCAGATCGCGCGGCTGGCCGGGTCAAAGCGCAGCACGCGCGGCTCCTTCACCTCATCGCGGAAGCTGGGCCGGATCGCCGCTATTTTTTCGCGCACATCTTCGGCTGCCTTGCGCCCATCCACATACAGCTGGAACTCGATGATGACGATGGCCTGGCCTTCGAAGCTGCGCGAGGTCAGGGCATTGATGCCGGCGATCGAGTTGACGCCTTCTTCAATCTTCTTGGTGACTTCGCTTTCCACAATCTCGGGCGAAGCGCCGGGGTAGTCCGCCGTGACGACCACCACCGGGAAGTCGATGTTGGGGAACTGGTCCACCTGCATGCGCTGGTACGAGAAAAGCCCCAGCACGACAATGGCCAGCATGACCATGGTGGCAAACACGGGATTCTTGAGGCTGACCTGCGTGAACCACATGGTTTGTGCCGTTCAGGGGGCCAGTTTGGCGGGGGCTGGCGCAATGGCCGGTGCATTGCTGGCGGGATTCACCGCGGCGCCGTCCGGTGTGCCCGGCATCTTCGTGAACCGGACGCGGGTTCCTTCACGCAAGGCCGGAATTTCGCCCCGGATCACCAGCGTGTTTTCCGCCAGTCCCGTGATGGCCACGACCTCTTCATTACCGGACGTTCCGCGCGCGCCAGGCTCCACCGCCCGGTGCACCACCCGACCGTTTTCAATCGCCTGCACATAAGGGGCCGGCTTGTCGGTGCGCACCGCGCCGACCGGGACCGCCAGCAGCGATGCCCGCACCGTACCCAGCGTGCCCTGTGCGAACAGGCCCTGGCGCAAGGGCAAGGCACGGCCTTCGCCGGCGCCGGTGCCGGCTGATTTGTCAATGTTGTCAATGTTGTCGATCGCCAGGTAGGCCAGCACGCTGCGGCTGCCCGGCTGCGCACTGGGGTTGATGCGTACGACGCGGGCGCTGATGGGCCGCCTGCTGCCTTCGATTTGCAGCTCGGCGCGCTGGCCCACCCGCACGTTCAGGGAGTCGGTGGCGCTCAGGGTGGCCTCGAGTTCGAGCCGGCTCAGGTCGACCACTTCCACAATCTTCGCGTCGATGCCCACCCGTTCGCCCGGCTGCGCCAGTCGCTGCGACACCTGGCCCGAGATGGGCGACCTGAGCACCGTGTCATCCACCGATTTGGCCGCAACGTCGGTGGCTGCCAGCGCTGCCCGATAGGTGGCTTTGGCGGCATTGAGGTTGGCCAGTGAGGCGTCCAGCGCGGTTCTGGAAATAAAGCCCTGGTCTACCAGCGCCTTGTTGTTGTCGTACTGGCGCTGCACCACCTCGACCTGCGCCCGGGCCGATTCGGCCTGCTCCCGCGCCTGCCGCACGCGCGACTGGTATTCGCCGGCATCAATGCGCGCAATCACCTGGCCGGCCTTGACGAAGTCGCCTTCGCGCACTGCCAGGCCCTGCAGTTCTCCGGCCACGCGGGCCTTGATCACGGCGGAGTTGACGGCCTTGAGCGCGCCCGAGACCGCCAGGCCCTGCAGCACCTCGCGTGGCGCCGCCTTGACCACGTCGGTCGCCGCGAGTTCCACCAGGCTCTGGTCTTTGGCCGCGCTGGCGGCGGCCAGCGCCTGCTGCTGGGCCTTGCGGGCCGACAGGGCACGCAACACGCCGCCCGCGACAAGCAGGACGATGACGAGGGCCACAGCCCATTTGACCCAGCGTTTCGTCATCAGGCTGGTTCCAGGCTCCGACCCGACTCACCCGGGCGAGCGCTCACGCCGTACAGAATGGTGTTGACCTGCATGGCCACGTATTTTTTGGGGTCCATGTCAATGTCGTCGCGAACGCACACGCCCATGGAGTGCTTTGACAGCATCAGGAAAATCATGGGTGCGATCACGGTGTAGACGCCGTAGTCGAGGTCCATGTCGCGGAACTCGCCGCGCTCTATGCCTCTTTGCAGGATGCGGCGAATCAGGCTTTGCCCGGGCTGGATCACTTCCTGCTGGTAAAAAGCCGCGATCTCCGGAAAGTTCTTTGCTTCGCTCATCATCAGCTTGGTGATGCCCGAGGCTTTGGTGGCGCCGACGCGGTCCCACCAGACATTCATGCAATAGGTCAGCATCTCTGCGCTGGTGCCTTCGAAGTTCTCGAGTTCCTCGTTCCATTCCTTGAAGCGGCCCGAAATGTTTTCGCGCACCACCGCCTTGAGGAGTTCTTCCTTGCTTTGAAAGTACAGAAAGAGGGTGCCCTTGGACACGCCGGCACGCGCCGCCACTTCTTCAGCGCGGGTGGCGGCAAAGCCTTTTTCGACGAAAAGATCCAGCGCGGCGTCCAGCAGTTCGCCGGGCCGTGCTTCCTTGCGGCGTTCGCGCTTGGCGGCGACCGACGGAGTGGGTGGGCGGACGAGTTTGGAAAGTGGCATGATTACTGACTGACTGGTTAGTAATATAGCCACTTGCTTTCTGACCGTCAACCAGGTTGATCGGGTTGATTGGGTCAATCGGGTCAACCCGACGCCATCCCCGCACCCGGACGGGGCGGGTCGGTAGACGCCTCGGGTGTTAACTGCGCTTCAAAGGCGTGCCAGCGCGAGCGCCAGCCACTCGCGCAGCACCTGGCGCGAGGCCATCAGCCCCTGCGCAGAAGGCATCCATTCCAGGATATCGCGCTCCAGCGGGACCACGTAGCCCATGGGCGCTGGTGTGACCTGCAGGCCGACAGCCTCAAAAGCGGCGACGGAGCGCGGCATGTGCCAGGCGTGAGTGACCAGGGCGATGCGCTGCACGCCATCGCGCCGGAGCAGGGGCGCCATCAGGCGGGCATTGCCTGCCGTATCACGCGCCTCGGCTTCGTTCCACCGCAGTGTGATGCGGTAGTCCTGCAAGGCCGCGCGCCTTGCCACCTCGGCTTCAGAGTCCCGCTGTGCATCGCTGGCCGCCCAGCCCATGCCGCCGCTGAACCCGAGGGGCAAGCCCGACTGGCGTGCCAGCCAGACGCCATAGCGCAGGCGTGCCGCCGTGTGTGCATTGGGTTGGGCCTCGCCGTATTCAGGCGCCTGCGGCAGCGCCCCGCCGCCCAGCACGACCACAGCCTGCACCTTGCCGGTTTTCAGCGCGGCCACGGGGAGCGGGGCGAATTGCGGCAGGATGGTGCGCGCCAGCCAGACCGACGTGCCATGGCAACTGAGCAGCCCCAGCAGAATCAGCGACACCAGCGCCAGCGAGAGGCCGCCGCGCCGTCCCCGGAAGGCCAGCAGCAAACCGAGCAAGGCGAGCAGCAAGGGCGCCACGGGGGGCAAAGCCAGGCTGGCCAGCAGCGGTCTGAGGGTGCCGAATTCCATCAATTGCTATAAAAATAGAAACTGATGGTACCCCGCGCGCCGGGGCGGCCGTTCCTGAGCGCTCAGTAAAAGCTCAGTAAAAAGCCTGCAGGCCGGTTTGCGCGCGCCCCAGGATCAGCGCATGCACATCGTGCGTGCCTTCGTAGGTGTTGACGGTTTCCAGGTTGATCATGTGGCGGATGACGTGGTATTCGTCATGGATGCCGTTGCCGCCGTGCATGTCGCGCGCCATGCGGGCGATGTCGAGTGACTTGCCGCAGGAGTTGCGCTTGATCAGCGAAATCATTTCAGGCATGGCCTTGTCCTCGTCCATCAGGCGGCCTACGCGCAGGCAGGCTTGCAGGCCTAGCGTGATCTCGGTCTGCATGTCGGCGAGCTTCTTTTGAATGAGCTGGTTTTGCGCCAGCGGGCGGCCGAACTGCTGGCGGTCCATGGTGTACTGGCGGGCGCGGAACCAGCAGTCTTCGGCCGCACCTAAAGCGCCCCAGGCAATACCGTAGCGCGCCTTGTTCAGGCAGCCAAACGGGCCCTTGAGGCCGGACACATTGGGCAACAGGTTGGCATCGGGCACAAACACGTCGTCCATGACAATTTCACCGGTGATGGAGGCGCGCAAGCTCATCTTGCCCTCGATCTTGGGAGCGGAAAGGCCCTTCATGCCTTTTTCCAGCACAAAGCCGCGAATTGCTTCCTGGCCGCCGACCTTGCCGTCCTCATCTTCCAGCTTGGCCCAGACCACAAACACGTCCGCAATCGGGCTGTTGGTGATCCACATCTTGGAGCCCTTGAGGATGAAGCCGTCTACCCCGTCACGCGTCGCGGGCTTGGCCCGCGTCAACATGCTGGCCGGGTCCGAGCCGTGGTTGGGCTCCGTCAGGCCGAAGCAGCCGACCCATTCGCCGGTGGCGAGCTTGGGCAAATACTTCTGGCGCTGCGCCTCGCTGCCATAGGCATGGATCGGGTGCATGACGAGCGAGCTTTGCACGCTGATGGCGCTGCGGTAACCGCTGTCCACGCGCTCCACTTCGCGCGCCACCAGGCCGTAACTGACGTAATTGAGGCCGGCGCAGCCGTAGCCTTCAATGGTCGAACCCAGGAAACCCATGGCGCCCGCTTCATTCATGATCTCGCGGTCGAACTTTTCGTGGCGCGCGGCCATCAGCACGCGGGGCTGCAGTTTTTCCTGGCAGAACTCGTGCGCGGCGTGCACGATGGCACGTTCGTCGTCGCTGAGCTGCTCCATCAGGAACAGGGGGTCTTCCCAGTTGAATTTGGTTTTCATGGTGAGTCTCCTTCTGGATGCATTCGAGATGCGTTGAGGTGCGCTGAAGTGCGTTGGGGCTTTTGCAAAGTGTAGGACTTGGGGCGCCGCCATTGCGCCGCCTTTCGGCCCACCGTAAGTCACCCATTGTTTGACAAGCATGAATAGTTGTCTAATATCAAATAACGATCCAACGATACATTTTTCATATTCATGGAATTCCGCCACCTCCGCTATTTTCTGGTCCTGGCCGAAGAATTGCACTTCGGCCGGGCCGCGCAGCGCCTGTCGATTTCGCAGCCGCCGCTGTCGCTGAACATCCAGCAGCTGGAGGCCTCTGTCGGCGCGAAGCTGTTCACCCGCAACAGCAAGGCGGTGCAACTGACGGCCGCAGGGCTGGCCTTTGTGCCGGCGGCGCGTGCGCTGATTGACCAGGCCGCGCAGGCTGCCAGCCACGCGCGCGACGTGGGGCAGGGCATGGCCGGCAGCCTGGCCATCGGGTTTTCCGGCACCATGCTTTACAGCGGCTTGCCCAACATCCTGGAACGCTTCCAGGCAGAGCATCCTTTGCTGCGCCTGACGCTGAAGGAGCTCAGCTCCAGCGAGCAGCTCATTGAACTGGCGCATGACCGGCTGGACCTCGGCTTTGTGCACACCACGCGCGTGCCGCCCGAGTTGTCGCAGATCCTCGTGTCCAGCCAGGCGTTTGTGTGTTGCCTGCCGGCGGGCCATGCGCTGGCGCGCAAGCGCTCTTTGTCACTCAAGCAGTTGCATGGCGAGGCGTTTGCCGTGGTGTCGCGCGCGGTGTCGCCCGACTACCACGAGCGCATCCTGGCGATCTGCACCGAAGCCGGCTTTTATCCGGAATTCCGCTACGAACTGCGGCACTGGCTGAGCGTGGTGTCGCTGGTGTCGCAGGGCATGGGCGTGGCGCTGGTGCCGGCGGCGCTGCGGCAATCGGCCATGGCCGGCGCCGCCTTTGTCCCGCTGGATGCCGCCACCACGCCTTACGACACGCACTGCCTCTGGAAGACCGCGCGCGACCACCAGTCGCTGGCGGCCTTTGTGAAGGCGGTGCGCGCCATCGCGCCGCCTGTGTCTGAAAAGGCCTGAAAAGGCTTTCCATACCGGCAGGCGGCCGCCAAAAAGCAAAGAGCAAAAAGGCCCTTGCAAAAGTATGTCCCGCGCACGGGACCTAAAGCTGTCACCATAGGGCAGTTCATGGACTTCAAGGAGAACGGCATCAACCCGT
This sequence comes from Polaromonas sp. P4_H1, assembly GCF_056400945.1. Taxonomy (NCBI): domain Bacteria; kingdom Pseudomonadati; phylum Pseudomonadota; class Betaproteobacteria; order Burkholderiales; family Comamonadaceae; genus Polaromonas; species Polaromonas sp. P4_H1. Next base: position 16,766 of record NZ_JBFUKG010000009.1, read on the forward strand.
ATATCTGGTGTGTGGTGGGTGTGCTCCTTGGCGGGCTGGCCTGCCTGCTCGCGAACACCCGCGAAAAAATCATCATCCTCGAGAACCTGGGTGTCGGCGTATTCGGCGCCTACATTGGCGGTGACTTTGTGGCCTCCCTGCTCAGCCATGGCGCTACCAACGACAAGACTTTCAGCATGGGCTCGCTCGGCCTGGCTGTCGCGGGCGCGGTTGTCTCGCTGATCCTGCTGCGGCTGATGCGCCGCGCTGTCGGCCCCATGCACCAGACCAAAGGCCCGCGCCGCCGGGATTGAGCCGCTGCCCGGCAAGGGCAAGGGGGCCGCGCACGGCATTCGCGCGGCCTGCGGCGTAAGATCATCGCTCTCTTTACGACTAACGATGACCAACGGTTTCAAGCGGAGATTTCCATGCCCTCATCCCCCCAAACCATCACGCTAGGCGGCGGCTGCTTCTGGTGCACCGAGGCGGTGTACGTCAAGGTGCGAGGCGTCACCGACGTCGAATCGGGTTACAGCAACGGCCAGGCCGAGCGCCCCAGTTACGAGGACGTGTGCACCGGGCGCACCGGCTGCAACGAGGTCGTCAAGCTGACCTATGACCCCGAGGAAATCTCGCTGCGTGAAATCCTCGAAATCTTCTTCGTGATTCACGACCCGACCAGCCTGAACCGGCAGGGCAACGATGCGGGTACCCAATACCGCAGCGGCATTTATAACTCGACGCCCGAGCAAAAGCAGGTGGCCGACGACTTCATTCGCCAGGCCAGCCAGGACAAGCTGTTTGGCAATCCCATCGTGACGGAAGTGCTGCCGCTGGCCAATTACTGGCCGGCCGAGGCTTACCACCAGGACTATTTCGAGAACAACCCCAACCAGGGCTATTGCGCCTTTGTGGTGGGCCCGAAGGTGGAGAAATTCCGCAAGACCTTTGCCTCGCGCGTGAAGGACTGAGGTCCAGCTGAGGGGCACGCTGAGGGGTCAAGCGCATCGCTTGGTGATGTGGCTCCTTCCCCCGCTGGGGGAAGGCAGGGATGGGGGCTCCCTGCGCATGGGCACCCCGCACCGGTCAATCAGGCCGGAGGCCCCCATCCCAACCTTCCCCCAGCGGGGAAAGGAGTAAGAAGTAAGAAGGGGCGGGACATCAGGCGCCAGCTCACGGGCCGCATGGGCCGGGCGCCAAAAAACAAAAACCTGCAATCCCTAAACCCGGCGCTGTGCGAGATAAAACCACTCCTGGCCCGCGTCGCCGTGCGGATTGGGGAACACCACAAACCCGTCTGCCGGCGCCTTCACCTCCGAGCCGTCGTGGCGCACGCCAATCACCTCGCCGGCCTGCACCGCGTCGAAACTGCGCCACTCGCGGCTGAATTGGTCGTCGGCATGTTCGCGGTCGATGACGTCGACCAGACGCAGGATTTCCGGGTTCACGGACACCGGCGCGAGTGGCAGGGAAGCAATTCCGAGCAAGGCCAGCGTTTGCAAAATGGCATGCCGGGCGACCTGAACCGCCTGCGGGTCGTCGTGCTGGCCGCATTCCAGCGTCACCCCATAGCCGCCGCGTGAACGCATGTATTCGGTGGTGCCCACACCGTAGTTGGGGTCGATCACCAGCGTCTGGGTGCGGGCATTGCCGACCGCGACCGGAGCCGCGCCGCGCCGCTGTACGCCGCGCGCATAGGTTTCCAGCCAGCCCTCCACCATGCGAGGCGCTCCGGTGTGCAGCGCCAGCTGCATTTCCTCTTCGGCCCTGCTGAACGGCTCGAGCGTGCCGCTGTTGTTTTGCGGGCCAACCATCACAAAAGAAGCGCCCCCGGTGTGAAACGAGTGCAGGTCCAGCAGCGCGTCATGCGATTCGAGCAGCGGGCACAGCACATTGGCAATCCGGTCCTCGAAATCCTGCGGAATGGCGCTCGGCGCCATGTTGCGGTTGAGGTTGCGCTCGCCAGTGCGCTGCCTGAGCTGGTAGGCGAGCGGATTGGTGACCGGCACAAAGGTCACGCTGCCGCGTTCGATGGCGAATTGGCCGTTGTCGATTTCTTCCAGCAATTGCGCGATGGCCCGCGCGCCGCAGACTTCGTTGCCGTGCACCGCGCCAGTCACCAGCAGGCGCGGGCCGGGCGCCAGGCCGTGGTAAGTGTGGGCGCGCAGGTGGGTGGGGCGTTGTTCGCGCGCCTGCAATGTGCCGCTCTTGATCGTGTCATTCATGGGTTTGTTTATACAGCGGTTCGCATAAGGCGTGGGTCTCCATCACTGGCCAGTCCCTCATGCATTCAGGGGATAGGCGCTGCTCAGGTCCATCGACATACCCACACCGTTCGCCAGTTTCGATGACTACTGGCAACCGTTCCTGGGCGGCCAGGGTCCCGCTCCGGCCTATGCCATGTCGCTGACCGAGACGGCCAGGGCGGAACTCCGGGAATGCCTGCGAGAGCGCCTGCCCGTACAGCCGGATGGGTCCATTCCCTTAACTGCGCGCGCCTGGGCCGTTCGCTCATTCGTTCCCGCGAAGTGACGCCTGCAGCGGTCAGCGGGCAGTCGTGCCGCTACGGCTGAAAAAAAAACGGGCGAATGGCCGAAAGGCTTGCAAACCCGGTAATAATGCAACTCGATTGCGTTATTGCGCAAAAAAGCAGAACCGAAAAAAACCTACGGAACCATGGCCTCCGCGCTTCCCACCCTTGCCCGCACTGCGGACCCCATCGATGCACTGCTGTCGGCCCATGGCCTGCGCCGTACCAGCGGTGCCCGCCTGGTGCTGGGCTGGTTGCTGGCGCATCCCGATACCAGCTACACCCACGGCCAGCTGCAGGCGGCGCTGTCGGTGGCGAGGGACGGGGAGGGTGAGCAGGTTCAGGGTGGGGCACTGGACCGCGTGACGCTTTACCGCCTGATTGACCGCCTGACGCAGGTGGGCCTGTTGCTGTGCCGGGTGGATGTGAACCGGGTGCGCCGCTACCAGGCCATGCCCGCCAGCGTGCATGCCATCCCGCACTTTGAATGCCAGAGCTGCCACCGCGACAGCCCGCTCGCGGGTGCGCTCGAAGCCAATGCCAGAGACCTGGAACGCGCCGCGCAAACCGCACTGGAGGCGCTCCAGGCTTTGGGCTACCAGGGCACGAGCATGGACTTTGCCGTGCGGGGCGTGTGTGCCGACTGTGTGGCCGCTACTGCTACCGCTGATTCGCAGGGCATGACCGCGTGATCAGCACCCGCCAACTCGCCTACCGCTACTCCGGCGGCCCGGAATTACGGTTTGACGATGTGGACGTGGCGCAGGGTGGCGTGCTGCTGCTTCGCGGCGCGTCGGGTTCGGGCAAGTCGACCTGGCTGGCGCTGGCGGCGGGTTTGCTGAGCCCCAGCGAGGGCAACATGACCGTGGCGGGGCAGTCCATCCAGGCGCTGGGGAAGGCTGCCGGTGATGCGTGGCGCGCGCAGACCATCGGTTTCCTGCCGCAACGTCTTCACTTGAGCGCAGCACTGACGGTCCACGGCAACCTGGCCCTGGCGCAATGGGCGGCCGGCCAGCCGCTTCAGGAGGGCCGCATCGCCGAAGCGCTGGCAGCGCTGGATGTGCAGGCGCTGGCCGACCGCAGGCCGGCGCAGCTTTCGGGCGGGCAGGCCCAGCGGGTGGCGCTGGCCCGGGCGGTGCTGCTCAAACCGTCGGTGATCCTGGCCGACGAACCCACGGCGAGCCTGGACGATGAGGCTGCTGCGGCGTCGTTGGCCTTGCTGCAAAGCACGGCGCAGCAGCAGGGCGCCACGCTGGTGATTGCCACGCACGATGGCCGGGTGGGCACTTTTTTCAAGGATGAAAAAGGCCTTCAGTCCCTGAAAACCGGGGCTGGCAGGCCATGAAAACAATAGCACTTGCCTGGCGTTACCTGTGGTCGAGGCCGCTGGCCGCCACACTGAACCTGCTGCTCTTGAGCCTGGGGCTGGCCTCTGTCACTTTCCTGCTGCTGGTCAGCCACCAGATCAGCCGGGCCTTTGAGCGCGACCTCGCCGGCATTGATGTGGTGGTGGGCGCCAAGGGCAGCCCGATGCAGCTGATCTTGTCGGGCGTGTTTCACCTGGATGTGCCGACGGGCAATGTGCCGCTGGCCGCTGTCAAGGCGCTGGAGAGTCATCCGCAGGTGGCCAAAATCATCCCCATCAGCCTGGGGGACAGTTTTCGCGGCTTCCGTATTGTGGGCACCACGCCGGCCTATATCTCGCATTACGACGCCCGGCTGGCGCAGGGCGCGCTGTGGGCCCAGCCCATGCAGGCGGTGGTTGGCGCGCAAGTCGCCCGGCAAACCGGCCTGAAAGTAGGTGACACCTTTGCGGGGACCCATGGCCTCGGGGGTGGCGGGGATGTGCACGGACAAACTCCCTACACCGTGGCCGGGGTGCTGGCGCCCAGCGGCACCGTGCTGGACCGCCTGGTGCTGACCGCGACCGAGTCGGTGTGGAAGGTGCATGAAACCGACACGGCCCTCGATGAAGAAGACCAGAAGATTCTGGAAGAAGAGCGCGAGGTCACGCTGGCGCTGATCCAGTACAAGTCGCCGCTGGCGGCGGTGACCTTTCCGCGCTACATCAACAGCAGCACCGACATGCAGGCGGCGGCCCCGGCGCTCGAAATCACGCGCCTGCTCAACATGGTGGGCGTGGGCACCGATGTACTGCGCGCCCTGGCCGGCGTGCTGCTGCTCACCGCGGCCCTGAGCGTATTCATTGCCTTGTGGGGTGCCGTGCGCGAGCGCCGCGCCGACCTGGCCCTGCTGCGCATGCTGGGTGCGCCGCCGCGCAAGGTGGCCGGCCTGCTGTTGTGTGAGGCCTTGTGGCTGGCCATGCTCGCCACGCTGCTGGGTGTGCTGGCCGGGCAGGGGCTGACGGCGCTGATTGGCTGGACGCTGCAGCTGGAAAAATCGGTGTTGATCGGTGCGCTGTCGTGGCCGGTCGAGTTGGTCAGTGTGCCGGTACTGGCGCTGGGTGTGGCGCTAGCGTCCGCGTTGCTGCCCGCCTGGGAGGCCTACCGGGTCAACGTGTTTGAACTTCTTCAACCAAGGTGAAACTTCTTATGAAAAACTTTGCTTTCCTTCAGAACGTCCTTCAACAAACGCCGTCCATTCTTGCCGCCGTTGCGCTGGGTGCCGTGTTGTCAGTGGCTTCAGTGGCGTATGCGCAGCACAGCGACAAGGAAACCAAGGAAGACGTCCAGCGACACCGCGCGATGGCCGCGGCCCACGAAGCCGCGGCCAAGTGCCTGGAATCGGGCAAAAAGGAGGAGGTGTGCGAGAAGGAACTGCAGGCTGCTTGCAAAGGGCTGGCGGTAGGGAAATACTGCGGCATGAAACACGTTCATTGAGGCAGGTGAATAATCCGGCTTGGCACCGCGCTACAACTTCTGGAGCACCGCGTGAAAAATCGTCTTTGCATTGAACCTTCGACGGGCTCGTCGACAGGGCGTTTGGCGCTTCGACTGGCGTGCGCGTATTCGCTGGGTTCCGCACTGCTTCTGGCCGCAACCGGCCTGCCGGCGCAAACGCTGTCATCGCCGCTGGCTTCGGGTACTGCGAAATCCGCAGCGCCTGCTGCGCCCGGTTTTGAACTTCCGGCAGGTCGGGGGCCGGGGGTGCATGGCGTCAACAGCCCTTTCCCGAATCTCTCGGCCAGAGACGACGTGGTGCCCTGGTCGGTGTTGACGGCGGTCAAAACGAAGACCGAAAAAAACCGCATTCTGCCGGTCTTCAGCATGGACCAGCTGGCACTGAACCAGAAAACCCAGCGTATCCAGGGCTTCATGATGCCGCTGGACCCGGGCGAAAAACAGCGCCATTTCCTGCTGTCGTCCGTGCCCCTCACCTGCGCCTTCTGCACGCCGGGCGGCCCTGAAAGCATGGTCGAGGTCAAGACCAAAACGCCGGTGAAATACAGCATGGAGCCGGTGGTGGTGGAGGGCCGCTTCCTGGTGCTCAACGACGACGCCTACGGCCTGTATTACCGGATCACCGATGCGACCAGCATCAAGTAAGGTTTCGGGCCGGCTCGCATGACGCGGTTGCCACGCGCTCCGGCCAGGTCCCTGGCCTGGTTACTCGTGTTCGCGCTGTTGCTGGCGCAGATGCTGGGCCTGATGCATGGCGTGGTGCACGGGTCGCAGATGCAGGCAGTGGGCAGCGGGCAGGGGCACCATCATGCCCACGATCACGATCACGATCACGATCACGATCACGATCAAGGCCCACATGCCGACCATGGCAATGGCTGGCTGGAGTCACTTTTCTCCTCACATGACGCCGATTCGGATTGCCGCCTGTTTGACCAGGCCAGCCATGGCAATGCGGCGCCCACGCTGCCGGCATTGAGCTTGCCGATACTGCTGTCATCGTGTGTTGTTGATATTCCCCAGGGCGAAGCACTCGCCCGCTGGGCGGCGCTGTTCGACGCGCGCGGCCCGCCCTTGACCAGCTGAATCCCCCCAGGTTGCGATGCGCTGGCCTCCAGGCCAGGGCGCAGCTTTGCCCCTGCGCCTGAGCAGGTTCGCATTTTCCCGATTCAACAAGGTCATCATGAACCCATCATTTTTGAACGGTGCCGCCGGTACCGTCGTTTACGCCCGTCCGGGCGCTCCCTTTTTTCCGCATCACTTCGTTCAGCGGGCTGTGCTCATGCTGGGCGCCGCGGCTGCGCTGCAATGCGGCGTTGCAAGCGCGCAGACGCCTGCAACGCCTGTTATGCCTGCGATGCCTGAAGTGGGCAGCCTGAAAGAAGTCACCATCACGGGCAACCCGTTAGGTGCTACTGATTTAATAGCGCCTGCCGCCCAGTATTCGGGAACGGGACTGCTGTTGCGCTCCAAGACCACGCTGGGTGAGACGCTGGACGGCGTGCCCGGCGTGAGCAGCACCTACTTCGGGCCGAACGCCAGCCGGCCCATCATCCGCGGGCTGGATGGTGACCGCATCCGCATCCTGGGCAACGGTGGCGCCACGCTGGACGCGTCCAGCCTCAGTTACGACCACTCGGTCACGACCGATCCGATCAGCATCGAGCGCATCGAGGTCCTGCGCGGGCCCGGGGCCTTGCTGTATGGCGGCAGTGCCGTGGGCGGTGTGGTCAACGTGATCGACAACCGCATCCCGCGCGAGGCGCTGTTCGATGAAAAGGGCGGCGTGGGCGGCAAGGTCGACCTGGGCCTGGCGACCGGCAATCGCGAAAAAAGCAGCGGCGCTTTGCTCGAAGGCGGCAACGATCGCTATACCCTGCATGTGGACGCATTCAACCGCGAAACCGGTGATGTCAAGGTGCCGGCCGACCTGGCCTGCACCAAGGACGGCGTCAACACCACCACTAACCGCATCTGCAATTCAGCCAGCAAGGTTCGGGGCGGTGCGGTGGGGGGCTCGGTGTTTTTTGACCAGGGCTACCTGGGCGCGTCGGTCAGCACTTACCGCAGCAACTACGGCACCGTGGCTGAAGACGACGTGACCATCGACATGAAGTCCGACCGTGTCGCGCTGGAAGGCGAGGTGCGCAACCTGGGCGGGCCTGTCCAGAGCATCAAGGGCCAGTTGAGCCATACCGACTACATGCACACCGAGTTTGAAGGGGCCACGCCCGGCACGGTGTTCAAGAACAGGGGCAGCGACTTCCGCCTGGAAGCGCGCCACGCCCGCTTCGGAAACCTGGACGGGGTGGTGGGTTTTCAGGCGGAAAACAACCGATTCTCGGCGGACGGCGCGGAAGCATTTGCGCCTTACAGCAAGACCTCGCAAAACGCGGTTTTTGCGTACGAAGAATACGGCACAAGCTGGGGCAAGCTGAGCTTTGGCGGTCGGCTGGAATCGGTCAAGGTCGAATCGCTGGGCAACCCGCTCGTGGCGCGGTTTGCGCCCTTGACGCGCGACTTCACGCCCCACAGCTATGCGCTCGGCGCCCTGTGGAATACGGCGCCAGGTTGGCAGCTCACAACGAACCTGGCTTACACCGAACGGGCGCCCAAGGATTACGAGCTTTTCGCCCAGGGCCCTCATGTGGCGACCAACGCCTGGGAAACCGGCGATGCGACGCTGGGCAAGGAAAAGTCGACCAGCCTTGATGTGGGCACCAGCTGGAAATCGGGGGCCAACCGCTTTGCCGCCAACGTCTACATGCATCGCTTCAGGAACTACATCGGCCTGATGGCAACGGGCAACACCTATGGCCAGGAAGATGGCGCGCTCAATCCGGCCGATGCCGACGGTGATGGTGTGGATGACAACGATCCGGACAACAAGCTCCTGCCGGAGTTTGCCTACACCGGCGTGCGTGCGCGCTTTGTGGGCCTGGAAGCCAGCGGCAATATCCGCCTGCTGGAAGGCGCTTCCACGCTGGACCTGGCTTTGCGCGGTGACCTGGTGCGTGCCACCAACCTGAACAACGGCCAGCCGTTGCCGCGCATTGCACCGGTGCGGCTGGGTGCCAGCCTGTTGTGGGCAAGCGGGCCCTGGGGCAGCAGCATCGGTTTTGACCATGCCATGGCGCAGAACCGCGTGGCTGCGGGCCAGCGCGCCACATCGGCTTATACGCTATGGAACCTGGCGGCGACTTACCGCACGAAAGCCGGCCCTTCCAGCCTGCTCTGGTATGCCAGGGTGGACAACCTGACCAACCAGCTGGCCTACAGTGCTTCGTCGGTGCTGACCACCACAGCATTTCCCAAAGCGCCTTTGCCGGGTCGCAGCCTGAAGGTGGGATTGCAGGTCGCCTTTTAAGCGCAGGCAGATGGAGCACCAGGAGGCGGGACGCCAGGAGCGCGCACGGTGGAGGGCGCGCTAAGATTGCCCCGGATGAACCAGCCTGTCTTTGTGTCCCTGCTCCCGGTTGTCTTGTTGATTGCTGCAGGTTTTATAGCTGGTCGCGCAGGCTGGATAAGGCCTGTGGCCATTAAAGATCTTTCCAGCCTGGTTTTTCTGCTGCTCGCGCCGGCGCTGCTGTTTCGCACCATGAGCCGTGTGCGCGTCGAGCAACTTGACTTCAAGCCGGTCGCAGCGTATTTCCTGGCCGTCATCATCCTGTTTGCCGGCACGCTGCTGGTGCAGGGCTTCAATCGCCGCGCAGCCGTGCTGGCGCTGGCCAACACGTTTTCCAACACGGTCATGATTGGCATTGTGCTGGTCGGCCTGATGTACGGGCCCGTGGGCCTGGTCACGCTGCTCACGCTGGTTTCCGTGCATTCACTCGTGTTGCTCACCAGCGCCACGGTGGTGCTCGAGCTGGCTGTGGCCTACGAGCAAAAGCGGGGCACTTCGGACGAAGTCACAAGGGCACCGCGCCACCCGGTGACCACGGTGCTGATGGCCGTGAAAAACGCGTTGCTGCATCCGGTGCCGCTGCCCATCATCGCGGGCCTGCTGTTTGCGCAAACCGGGCTGGCGATTCCCGCCGCGATCGACAAGCCGCTGGAGTTGCTGGCCAATGCCTTCGGACCGCTCGCGCTGGTGATGGTGGGCGTGACGCTGGCCTACACACCCGTGGGGCCGCACTGGCGCCAGGCGCTGTTGCTGGCCGGGGTGAAGAACCTGTTGCATCCCTTGCTGGTGTTTGCCCTGTGCCATCTGCTGGGCGTGGGCGGCGTGCCCATGGCCGTGATGGTGGTGGCGGCCGCCTTGCCGATCGGCGCCAATGTATTTCTGTTTTCGCAGCGCTACAAGGTTGCCGAAGAACTGACCACGGCCAGCGTGGCGGTTTCCACTGTGCTGGCGCTGCTGACCCTGACCCTGGTGCTGCTGCTGGTCGGGCAGCCCGTATGAAGTATGAAGTATGAAGTATGAAGTATGAAGTATGAAGAATAGGAGTGTGATCTGATGCAATTCCTGCAATCGTTTCCGGTGTCGGCCCAGGCCATTGGATTGTTGCTGCTGTCCAATGTCTTCATGACCTTTGCCTGGTACGGGCATCTGAAAAACCTGGCGACCTCGCCCTGGTATGTGGCCGCGCTGCTCAGCTGGGGCATTGCCTTGTTCGAGTACCTGCTGCAGGTGCCTGGCAACCGGATCGGTTTTACCCAGTTCAGCGTCGGGCAACTCAAGATCATGCAGGAGGTGATCACCTTGGGCGTGTTTGTTCCTTTTGCCGTGTTTTATCTGAATGAGCCCCTCAAGCTTGATTACCTGTGGGCTGCGCTGTGCATGATGGGCGCGGTGTACTTCATCTTCCGATCCGCCTGAAAGGCTCTTCAGCCAGGCAGGGGCCGCGGAACCGGCTTAGCCGGGCCGCAGGCGCAGCGGCCCCTCGGGGGGGAGCGCAGTACACGAAGTGACGAGCGCGGGGACTCTGTAGCCAAGCAGGGGCCGCGGGACTGGCTTTGCCAGACCGCAGGCGCAGCGGCCCCCTCGGGGGGCAGCGCAGTACACGAAGTGACAAGCGTGGGGGCTCTATCCCACCCCGGTTAAACTCCCCCGCAGTTACAAAAACGTCATAGTTCTGACATATTCCCTGAGGATTCGATATGCTGTTTGGCAAATTGCTGCCGCGCGAAGGCAATTTTTTCGAGATGTTCAACCAGCATGCCAGCCGCATTGTCGAGGCTGCCCATGCCTTTTCGGACCTGGTGGCCAACTACAGCGACGTGCAGAAGCGGGAGTCCTACAACCTGGCCGTTGACAACGCCGAACGCGCGGCCGACCGGATTACCCAGGAGGTGAACCGGATGCTGCACAAGACTTTCATCACGCCGATTGATCGGGAACAGATCCATTCCCTGATCAACACCATGGACGACGTGGCCGACCTGATCCAGGACTCTGCTGAAACCATGGCGCTGTATGACGTGCGCCACATGACCGAAGAGATCGTGCGCCTGACCGACCTGAGCGTGAAGTGCTGCGAGCGGCTCAAGGATGCTGTGGCCCTGATCGGCAAGCTCAATGATGCGGCCACCGCCGAGGCGGCGCTCAAAACCTGTGAAGAGATTGACAAGCTGGAGTCCGATGCCGACCGTGTGATGCGTTCGGCCATGAGCAAGCTGTTCCGTGAAGAGCCGGATGTGCGCGAAGTCATCAAGCTCAAAGCCATTTACGAGTTGCTCGAAACCATCACCGACAAGTGCGAGGATGTGGCCAATCTCATCGAGGGCATCGTCCTCGAAAATTCCTGATCGCCGGCTCCGCTATGCAAACCGTACAGACCGCCCTGTGGGTCGTAGTGCTGCTGGTGTTCCTGGCCATTGCCTTTGACTTCATGAATGGCTTCCACGATGCGGCCAATTCGATCGCCACGGTGGTGTCCACCGGCGTACTCAAGCCGGCTCAGGCCGTCGTCTTTGCGGCCGCGTTCAACCTGATCGCCATTTTCATCTTCCACCTCAGCGTGGCCGCAACCGTGGGCAAGGGCATTGTGCAGCCCGGTGTTGTCGACACACACGTGGTGTTTGGTGCGCTGACCGGCGCCATCACCTGGAACTTCGTGACCTGGTATTACGGCATCCCGAGCAGCTCGTCGCATGCCCTGATAGGCGGCATTGTGGGCGCGGTGATTGCCAAGGCCGGGGCCGCTGCCCTGATTTCGGCGGGCATCCTCAAGACGGTGCTTTTTATCTTTATATCGCCATTGCTGGGTTTTCTGCTCGGCTCCCTGATGATGGTGCTGGTCGCCTGGGTCTGCCGGCGCGCAACGCCGTCAAAAGTGGATGGCTGGTTTCGTCGCCTGCAGCTGGTGTCCGCCGGGGCCTACAGCCTGGGGCACGGCGGCAATGACGCGCAGAAAACCATAGGCATCATCTGGATGCTGCTGATTGCCACCGGCTATGCGTCGGCGAGCGACGCCGCCCCCCCTGGCTGGACGATCGTGAGCTGCTACCTCGCCATTGCGGCGGGCACCATGTTTGGCGGCTGGCGCATCGTCAAGACCATGGGCCAGAAAATTACCAAGCTCAAGCCCGTGGGCGGCTTTTGTGCCGAAACCGGCGGTGCGCTGACGCTGTTCCTGGCGACCGGGCTCGGTATTCCTGTCTCAACCACGCACACCATCACGGGCGCCATCGTCGGGGTGGGTTCCACGCAGCGGGCTTCTGCCGTGCGCTGGGGCGTCGCCGGCAACATTGTCTGGGCCTGGATATTCACCATTCCCGCCTCCGCCTTTGTGGCGGCCATTGCCTACTGGTTCAGCCTGCAGATTTTCTGAACGGTTTTCCGCAGGGCCGCCCCAAGCAAGGTCAGCCCCCGGGAGGCATCCTTCGACAGGCTCAGGACGAACGGAGTTCAGTGAGCAAACCTTGGGGTCATCCCCCTTCAGCCGGGGCCGCGGAACCGGCTTTGCCGGGCCGCAGGCGCAGCGCCCCCTCGGGGGGCAGCGCATTACACGCAGTGAAAAGCGTGGGGGCCCATTTCGACGCCGGGCCGCCCCAAGGCGAAACCGCCCCCTCGGGGGGCAGCGCATTACACGCAGTGAAAAAGCGTGGGGGCCCTGTTTACTGGCTTATTTTCCTCGCCTCTTCCACCTGGTATTCGAAGTAGCGCTGGAAGCTGAACGCAATGCTGGACATCAATGAAACGGTGCCAAACAGCAAGGCAAACACCACGGCGCCTATGGTGAGCCAATTGGTGTAGCCGGCGGGGGCCTCGGGTGCCTCCGGATTGTGGCGTGCATTCCATTTTTCGAACGGCATCAGGCCGTAGTAAATGGCGGTCAGCGCGGTGCCGGCCAGCATGAAGCCCAGCAGCGGAATCAGCACCCAGGCGAGCTGATCGTCCTGGCCATACAAGCGCACGCGTTCAACACCCCACCAGCCCAGGGCTGCGGCGATGGGGTGCACCCACAGCCAGCGGTCTTTCATGCCAAACAGGTACAGGCGATGCAGCCCCAACTGGCCGCCGATGAAGGCCAGCCAGGCGGCGGCTGTTTTGTTTTTTGAGGTGAATGAGTGCATGCGGGGATTATGGAGCGGGCAGTTGGGCGGGCGGTTGCGTATCGCCCGCGCCCAGGGTTTTTTGCATGATGACGATGTCGCGCCAGGCGCCGAATTTCCAGCCACAGGACTCGATGAGGCCGACTTGCGTGAAGCCCAGCGCGAGATGGACGCCGACGGACCCGGCATTGGCCGAGTCACCAATAATGGCCATCATCTTGCGGATGCCCACAGCCTCGCAGCGTGCCAGCAGTTCGGTGAGCAGTGCGCGGCCCAGGCCCTTGCGGTGCAGGTCGGGAGCCAGGTAAATCGAATCTTCCACCGAATACCGGTAGGCCGGCCGCGGCTTGAACCAGTTGCCGTAGGCAAAGCCGGCGATCCTGCCGTCCTCCTCGGCGACCAGGTAAGGCAGGCCCTTGGACAGCACATCGGCCCGGCGGGCCGTCATGTCGGCCACGCTGGGGGGCTCGGTTTCAAAGGTGCCCGTGCTGTGGAGCACATGGTGCCCGTAAATGGCGGTGAGGGCGGGAAGGTCTTCGTCGCGGCTGGGGCGTATGAGAGGCATGGGGTGCGGTAATTCTGGCTAAAAAATCGGTTAGGCGGGTGCCGGGAGGAATCCATTTTCCGGTAAAACCGTCGGAAGCGGGTCAGCGGGTTATAATGTCAGGCTTTGCAGCATTTCGCTGGCCGGGTGGCCATGTCGTGTGTCTCAAGCGCTGCAGGAATATTTGGGGTGTGTATTACCCGTCACATCCCACCACCCGAAGGATAAATCATGGTCGTCATTCGACTTGCACGCGGCGGTTCCAAACACCGTCCTTTTTTCAATATTGTTGTGGCTGACAAACGCGTTCGCCGCGATGGCCGCTTTATCGAGCGCATCGGTTTTTACAACCCGATCGCCAAAGGCGGTGAAGAAGGTTTGCGCATTGCGCAAGACCGTCTGACCCACTGGCTCGGTGTCGGCGCTCAGCCGTCGCCTACCGTTGAGCGTCTGGTCAAGCAGGGCGCCGCCAAGGCTGCCTGATCTTTTCAGACGTCTTGATGTTGCCCGGCCGTGAGCCGTCTGCAGGCTTGACGCCGTCAAGCCTTCCGGACGACGCCATTGAGGTCGGGCGCATCCTGGACGCCTGGGGTGTCAAGGGCTGGGTGAAAATCCTGCCGCACAGCACCGATCCGGAGGCCCTTTTTTCGGCCAAATCCTGGTTTCTCCAGGCACCGGAGGCCAAATTCCGCCCGGGCTTCAACGCGTTCTCCGGAACCGTTTTGCTCAGCGTGGACGAAGCCAAAATCCACTCCGACACTGTCGTCGCCAAAATCAGCGGCCTGGACGACCGCAATGCCGCAGAGGCCTTGCGGGGCGCCCGCATTTTTCTGCCGCGCAGCAGTTTCCCGGCTGCCTCCAAAGACGAGTATTACTGGGTCGACCTGATCGGCCTGAATGTGGTCAACCGCGAAGGTGTGACCTTGGGGCAGGTGCGCGACCTGATGGCGACCGGTCCCCATTCGGTGCTGTGCGTGGAGTACACGGCGCAGCAGGAAGACGGCACGTCTGTAACCGCCGAACGCATGATTCCCTTTGTCTCCGCCTATATCGACACGGTCGATATTGCGGGCAAATGCATCACGGTTGACTGGCAGCCCGACTATTGACGCCGGTGCAGGCTCTCGGGGTGGATTGCCCTGAGTCGGCCGGTGCGCGCAAAATAGCCTTTCCATGCGCTTTGACGTCATCACCCTGTTTCCCGAGCTTTTTGCGCCATTTCTGGTCAGTGGCGTCACCCGCCGTGCCTACGAAACGGGCCTGGTCGAGGTCAAGCTCTGGAATCCCCGCGATTTTGCCGAGGGCAGCTACCGCCGTGTGGACGACCGGCCGTTTGGCGGCGGCCCCGGCATGGTGATGATGGCCGAGCCGCTCACGCTCTGCCTCGAACAAATACGTGCCGAGCGTACCGCTGGCGGCGTGGCAGATGTGCCCACCGTGCTGTTCTCCCCCATAGGCGAGGCGCTGAACCATGCGGGCGTCGAAACCTGGTCAGCCAGCAGCGGTGCCGTGCTGGTTTGCGGCCGCTATGAGGGCCTGGACCAGCGGTTCATTGAAACCCATATCGATCGGCAGATCAGCCTGGGCGATTTCGTGTTGTCCGGCGGTGAGATCGCCGCCATGGCCCTGCTGGACGCCGTGGCGCGTTTGCAGCCCGGCGTGCTGAACGACGAAGGCAGCCACCAACTGGACAGCTTCAATCCGGCGCTGGACGGCTTGCTGGATTGCCCGCATTACACCCGGCCGGAATCCTGGCGCGGCCAGCCCGTGCCGCCCATCCTGTTGTCCGGCAACCATGCCCAGATCGAGCGCTGGCGGCGTGAGGAGCGGCTGGCGCTTACCCAGCGCCAGCGTCCCGAACTGGTGCAAAAGGCGCGGGTGGCCGGCCATTTGACCGCTCGCGACGAAGCTTTTCTGGCTGATTTGTTCGAAAATCCTGAAAAAGATGCCTAGCTGCTATAATCAAAGGCTTTTCGATCCTCTGGCGGCCACTGCAACCATCTGAATCATCTGCGGATGAATCCTTGGATTTGCGGTCTTTAGCGTAGCGCGTGAATGAACGAAGAAGTTAGATGGAAAAATCATGAATCTGATTCAAACCCTCGAGCAGGAAGAAATTTCCCGCCTGAACAAAACCATTCCCGCTTACGCTCCTGGCGACACCGTCATCGTGAGCGTGAATGTGGTTGAAGGCACCCGCAAGCGTGTGCAGGCTTTTGAAGGTGTGGTGATTGCCAAGCGCAATCGCGGCCTCAATTCGAGCTTCATCGTTCGCAAAGTGTCGAACGGCGAAGGCGTTGAGCGTACCTTTCAGGTCTATAGCCCGCTGATCGCGAAGATTGAAGTCAAACGCCGCGGTGATGTGCGTCGTGCCAAGCTGTACTACCTGCGTAGCCGCAGCGGAAAGTCTGCACGTATCAAGGAAAAACTCGGCGCCTGATCAACCGGTCGGGTTGTGCTTGCAGCTCAACCCGGCGCGGGGCGGCCTCAAAGGCAACCTGAAAATTCCCTTGAAAAAGCCGCTCCGAGAGCGGCTTTTTTTATGTCTTGCCAGCTCCCGTGATCGCCTCATCAACAGTCCCTCAACCTCAGCCGATGCGCTCCCATGAAGTTCAGCAAGCCCTTGCCGAAATTTGACCCCCGCAGCATCCCGGTGCAGGGCGTTGATGACCATCTTGCGGGTGTGCCGCTGGAGCGCCTGACGCCGCCGGCCCTGCGCGAGCGCTTTCGGCATCCGCCGGTCTGGACCCCGGAGCACAGTGTCGAAAAGAAATTTGCCGACCGCGAGCCGGCGCTTGCGGCGGTGCTGTTGCCCCTGGTGATGCGGGACGAGCTCACCTTGCTGTTGACCGAGCGGGCGACCAATCTCTCCACACATTCCGGCCAGATCGCGTTTCCGGGCGGCCGCACGGACGAGTCCGACCAGGATGCGGTGGACACTGCCCTGCGTGAAGCCCACGAGGAAATTGGCCTGCCGCGCAACCATGTGGAAGTGCTGGGTACCTTGCCCACCTACGTGACGGGAACCGCGTTCATCATCACGCCGGTGGTGGCGCTGGTGAGGCCGGGGTTTGCGTTGCAGCCCAACCCCGGCGAGGTGGCTGATGTTTTTGAGGTGCCGCTGGGCTACCTGATGAACCCTGCCCACCACCGCCGCCATGAATTCGAATTTGACGGCATGCTCCGGCAATGGCTCTCGATGCCCTACACCGAGCCGTTGGACGAGGCTGACGGCGGCGAATCACGGGAGCGCTACATCTGGGGCGCCACGGCCGGTATGCTGCGCAATCTTTACCGCTTTCTAAGCGCCTGAGTTTATAAGCCCACCCCCGTCCAGGCTCACTGCGTGTAGCCTGTTCCCCCTCAAGGGGGAGGAGAAACAGCCCCACCCCCGTCCGGACTCACTTCGTGTAGTCCGTTCCCCCCTCTAGGGGGCGGTGCCTGCGGCCCGGCAAAGCCGGTTCCGCGGCACCCTGAAATACCCTTCCGCTGGGTTACGCCCACTGAACTCTTAAACCCAGCATGAGCCGCAGGACCGGCTTTGCCGGACTGCAGGCGGGCGGCCCCCTCGGGGGGGCAGCGCATTACACGAAGTGAAAAGCGTGGGGGCTCGCCTCACCGTGGGGGCAGTATGATTCCGCATGAGCTTTTTTGCCGTTTTGTTTGCACTCATCATCGAACAGGCCCGGCCCCTGGCCCGCGGCAACTGGGTTCATGCCGGATTTCGGGGATGGGCGCGCTGGGCCAACCGCAGCCTGGATGCCGGCAAACCACACCATGGCTGGATTGCCTGGACGGTCGCCGTGGTGTTCCCCGCGCTTGCAACGCTGCTGGTTCACTGGCTGCTCTGGAGCATCAACGCCTTGCTGGCCTTTGCGTGGAGTGTGGCGATTTTGTATGTCACGCTCGGCTTCAGGCAGTTCAGCCACTATTTCACCGACATACGCGACGCGCTGGACGATGGCGATGAGACCACGGCGCGCGAGCTGCTCGCGCAGTGGCGCCAGGTGGATGCCAGTGAATTGCCGCGCAGCGAAATCGTTCGTCACGTCATTGAATACTCGGTGCTCGCCGCCCATCGCCATGTGTTTGGGGTGTTGGGCTGGTTTTCGGTGCTGGCCGCACTCGGCCTGGGGCCGGCGGGGGCGGTTTTTTACCGCATGAGTGAGTTTGTGTCGCGTTACTGGGTCTACAAAAGCAAGCGGGCGGAAGCCGCCGGTGAGGGCGCCAGCCCCGCGCTCCAGCAGGCGGCCACGCGCGCGTGGGGCATCATCGATTTTCTGCCGGCCCGCGTCACCTCGCTGGGGTTTGCGGTGGTGGGCAGTTTTGAAGATGCCATTGACGCCTGGCGCAGCTACACACAGCGCTTTCCCGCCAATACACCTGTAGCCTCCGAGAATCGCAATGACGGACTGATTCTTGCCGCCACGTCGGGCGCCGTGAATGTGCGGCTGGGCGGCGAAGCGCTCAAGACCGCTTATTCGTCCGAGGCCTCCCGGGGCGGTGGACTGGATGCCGAAGTGGTGGAGGGGTCTGGAATCATCGAGACCACGTCGGGACGGGAACCTGAAGTGGCGCACCTGCGCAGCATTGTGGGCCTGGTGTGGCGCTCCGTGGTGCTGTGGATGGTGCTGCTCGCCTTGCTGACGCTGGCGCGCCTGCTGGGCTGAGAGGGTCCGAACGACCCCTGCAGCGCGATCCGATCTCGGGTCGATCGCCAAGTTCTGTCGGTGCCCTGAGGGCGCTGTTCAATAACGGGTCTGCGACAGCTCCGCAAACAATTCGCTATACAAACGATAGCGATTTGCGCTGATGCTGCTGGGGCCATCTGCCAAATTCACTTCTGAAATCACGCCGCAGCCGGGCTCATGAAGATGCGTGCAGTTGTAGAACTTGCAGTTCTGTGCGTGCGCCTTGAGGTCGGGCATATAGCCGGCCAGCTGCATCGGGTCGATGTGGTGCAGGCCGAACTCCTGAAAGCCTGGTGAGTCGATGAGTGCGGTGGTCTTGGCGCTGTCAACCCAGTACAGCGTGGTGCTGGTGGTGGTGTGCTTGCCGGAGTTCAGGGCTTGTGAAATCTCGGCCGTCAGCACCCGGGCCTGGGGCACCAGAAGATTGGTGAGGCTGCTTTTCCCGGCCCCGGAGGGCCCGAGCACCAGCGTCTTTTTGCCTTGCAGCAATTCGATGAGCCTGGCGGCCTGCGTTCCGTCGATGTCGGTGTCGGCCTCGGGCTGGGCGGCCTTGGGCTTGATGGCCAGCGGCAGCATCTGGTAGCCCATGGCTCGGTAAGGCGCGAGTTTGGTCCATGCGCGCTGGAACGGCTCGGTCAGGTCGCTTTTGTTCAAGGCAATGATGGGGGTGATGCGCTCGGCTTCAGCCGCGATCAGGGCCCGGGTCAGCTGGCTTTCCGAGAATTCGGGCTCAGCCGCGATCAGGATGAGCACCTGGTCCAGGTTGGCGGCAAACGACTTGGTGCGCATCTCGTCCTGCCGGTAAAACAGGTTGCTGCGCTCCTCGATTTTCTCGATGGTGCCTTCATCCTGCGAGGGCAGCCAGCGTATGCGGTCACCGACCACGGCCTGGCTTTTCTTGCCGCGCGGGTGGCAAATCACACGGTCGCCCGACTCGGTTTCCACCAGCACATGGCGGCCAAACCCGGCCACCACCAGACCCGGCCGGGTGCCCGAGACCGGCGCCGCCCCGGCGCGAGCCGGTTTGCTCAAGCGAGCAGGGCGTCAACCTTGGACGCGCAGAAGAAGTCGCTGGCGGAAATGCCGTTTACGTCGTGCGTGTTGAAGCGGACCGTGCATTTGCTGTAACTCACCGTCAGGTCGGGGTGGTGGTCTTCGGCATTGGCAATGAAGGCCAGTGCATTCACAAAAGCGATGGTCTCGTAGTAATTCTTGAAGCTAAAGGTCTTCTCCAGCGCGCCATCGATCAGTCGCCAGCCCAGTGGCTGCTCGCCATTGAGCTTGCTCAGTTGCGTGACGATTTCGGTGGCGCTCAGGGCACGGCGGTTTTGATGAACAGGATGGCTCATGATGCAACGCTTTGGGTTGAAGGGTTCATGCGTCCCAGCCGCTCGGAGGCGGGCGGGTGCGAGTAATAAAACTTCACAAACACCGGGTCGGGTGTCAGTGTGCTGGCATTGTCCTGGTAGAGCTTGAGCAGGGCGCTTTGCAGATCCTTGCCATCCGTCTGTGCGATCGCATAGGCGTCGGCCTCGAACTCATGCTTGCGCGAGAACTGGGCAAACAGCGGCGAGATAAAAAAACTGAACAGCGGAACCACCAGCATGAACAACAGCAGGGCCAGCGCGTCGTTGGCTCCGGTCATGCTCGGCCGCACGCCGAGCCCGGTATAAAACCAGGCCTGGGATGACAGCCACCCCAGCAGCGCAAAACCGACCAGGCTCAATGCAAACATCGAAACGATGCGTTTGATGATGTGTTTGTGCTTGAAGTGACCGAGTTCGTGGGCCAGCACCGCGTCCACCTCGCCGGGGGTCAGTTGCTTGAGCAGGGTGTCGTAAAAAACCACGCGCTTGGCCGCGCCAAAGCCGGTGAAGTAGGCGTTGGCGTGGGCCGAGCGTTTGCTGCCATCCATCACGAAAAGCCCCTTGGCTGCAAAGCCGCAGCGCTGCATCAGTGCTGTCACCCGCGCCTTCAGCACTTCATCTTCGAGTGGTTTGAATTTGTTGAAAAGTGGTGCGATCACGGTGGGGTAGAGCACTAAAACCAGCAGGTTGAAACCCATCCACGCCCCCCAGGCCCAGAGCCACCACCATTTGCCGGCGCTGCCCATCAGCCAGAGGATCAGCGCCACAATCGGCAGGCCGACGACGGCGCCGACCAGCGTGGATTTCACCAGGTCGGTCAACCAGAGCCGGAAGGTCATTTTGTTGAAGCCGAAGCGCTCTTCAATCCTGAAGGTGCTGTACAGGGTAAAAGGCAAGTCGAGCAGGCCGCTGATGACGCCGAATGCCGCCAGCAGTGCAAGCTGGGTCACCAGGCTGCCATAGGCTGCCAGGCCGGAGTGGAGCAGCGCCTGATTGAGCGCATCGATGCCGCCCAGCAGCGTCCAGCCCAGCAGCAAGGCGGCCGCGAACGCCGTCTCCAGCATGCCGAAGCGCGCTTTGGCGACGGTGTAGTCGGCTGCCTTCTGGTGCGCCTCCAGCGAAATGGTGGCCGCAAATGCCGCAGGGACGCTGCTCCTGTGCCGCATCACATGGTGTATTTGCCGGGACGCCAGATAAAACCTGACCAGCAACCCGATCACCAGCAAGGCGGCAAACACCAAGGTAAAGACAAGTGAATAGTCGGTCATGATTCGCAGTTTAGGCTATCGGCGAGAATCGGGAGATGTCTGAAATTGAATCCACACTCAAAAAATCCGACCAGAACCTTGTCTGGCTTGACTGCGAAATGACCGGCCTGGACCCGGAAAAAGAACGGCTGATCGAGATTGCCGTGGTCGTGACTGGTCCGCAGCTCACGCCGCGCATCGAAGGCCCGGTGCTGGCCATTCACCAGTCCGATGAGCTGCTGGACCAGATGGACAATTGGAACAAGGGCACGCACGGCCGCAGTGGGTTGATTGACAAGGTCAAGGCCAGCACGGTCACCGAGGAGGCTGCCGAGGCCCAGTTGCTGGCGTTTTTGGCCCAGTACGTACCCAAGGGCGGATCTCCCCTGTGCGGCAACAGCATCAGCCAGGACCGCCGCTTTCTGGTCAAGTACATGCCGAAGCTGGAAGCGTTTTTGCACTACCGCAACGTGGATGTCAGCACGTTCAAGGAGTTGGCCAAGCGCTGGCGGCCCGAGGTCTATAGCAGTTTCAAGAAACGCCAAAGCCATACCGCGCTGGCCGATGTGCATGAATCGATTGACGAGCTGGAACACTACCGGCAGCATTTTTTGAAGTGATGCTCTCAAGCGAGTTCTGGCCATTTCCCCGCATTGATGGCGTTTGTAGCTCCTGAAATAATAGCAAACAGCCTGGCGAGCGCCTCCCGCGGAAAGCCGTAATGGCCTTGGCTGAACCGGGGGACTGGTAGAAACCCGTAAACCGAGCTATAATCAAAGGCTTGCAGTTGCACAGGGTGCGCTGCATTTGTACATCTACCTCACACTTTTGGACTCTACCGACAGAGTCACCGCTTCGGGCTGATTCGCCTGAACCGCATATTCGTTTGATGGTTGGTGTTTTATTAACCATGAACGAATCCTCTCGCATCGCGGGGGGTGAAGTTTCCTGTCCTTCGCTAACAAAGCGTTGCGCACGGGTGATGATTGAGAATAAACATGACTGACTCTTTTGAGGCTCGCGGCGACTTTTTGCCTGAAGCAAACACCGATACCGACATCCTGGGCGTTCCGGATTTTTCCGATGCGCCTGCCACCGCCGCCACCTCGCTGGACGCCATTGCGCCCCAGCCCAATGGTTTCGTGAAGCTGGGCCTGGCCCAGGAACTGCTGCAGGCCGTGGCCGACATGGGTTTTACCCAGCCTACCGCCGTGCAACTCGCCACCATCCCCAAGGCCATGCAGGGCCTGGACGCAGACGGCACAGACCCGAAAGCCAAATTCACCGACCTGCTGGTTTCCAGCCAGACCGGCAGCGGCAAGACCGCCGCTTTCCTGCTGCCCGTGCTGCACACCCTGTTGATGCAGCAGGAAGAAGCCGAGCGTCAGGAACGCGCTGAATTTGAACGCCTGAGCGCGGAAGCCATCGCCAAAGGCGAAGCTCCTCCGAAAAAGCCCAAGCGCAAAGACCCGACCAATGCCCGCAATTTCAAGGCCGCCACCCCTGGCGCGCTGATTCTGTGCCCGACGCGCGAATTGGCCCAGCAGGTTTGCGCCGACGCGATTGACCTGGTGCGCCATTGCCGCGGCCTGCGCATTGCCAATGTGGTGGGCGGTATTCCTTACCAGCTGCAGATTGCCAAGCTGCAAAACGCCAATCTCGTGGTGGCCACGCCGGGCCGCCTGCTGGACCTGCAGCGCAGCATGCAGATCAAGCTCGACCAGGTGCAATTCCTGGTGGTTGACGAGGCCGACCGCATGCTGGACCTCGGCTTTGCCGACGACCTGACCGAAGTCAACCAGCTCACCATTGAGCGCAAGCAGACCATGATGTTCAGCGCCACGTTTGCGCCGCGCATCATGCAGCTGGCCACGCGCGTGATGCGCCAGCCGCAGCGCGTGGAAATTGATTCCCCGCACGAAAAACACCTGTCCATCACGCAGTCCCTGCTGTGGGCCGACAACATGACCCACAAGCGCAAGCTGCTGGACCATTGGCTGCGCGACACCACAATCAACCAGGCCATCGTGTTTGCGAGCACGCAGGTCGAGTGTGACGGCCTGGCCAATGACCTGGTGCAGGACGGCTTCAGCGCCGTGGCGCTGCATGGCGCCCTGGGCCAGGGTTTGCGCAACCGTCGCCTGATGGCTTTCCGTGACGGCCGCGTGCAGGTTCTGGTCGCTACCGATGTGGCCGCCCGCGGCCTGGACGTGCCCACCATCACCCACGTGATCAACTACGGCCTGCCGATGAAAGCCGAAGACTATGTGCACCGCATCGGCCGCACCGGCCGTGCCGGCCGCTCGGGCCAGGCCATCACGATTGCCGAGTTCCGCGACCGCCGCAAGATTCAGGATATCGAGCACTACACGCAGCAAAACCTCAAGCCCAGCGTCATTGCCGGTCTGGAGCCGCAGCAGCGTTTCGCGCCGACGTCCGAGCGTCCGCGCGGCAATTTCGGTGGTGATCGCGGCGGCCGCAGCTTCGGCGGCGGCGGTGGTGGCTACGCAGGCCGCAAGCCGTCAGGCGGCTTTGGCGGTGGTTCGGGTGGTGGGTTTGGCGGCAACCGCGATGACCGCGGCGGCTCCTTCCCGGCGCGTCCCGCGCCGCAGGGCAACGGGTATGCCGATCGCACCAGTTTCAATGATCGCGGCCCACGCCGCCAGGACGACCGCAGCTTTGGCAACAACAACGCTGGCTTCGCCCCACGTGACGATCGCAACTTCGGCGCCCGCAATGAAGGCTTCGCGCCGCGCCCTGACTTTGCAAACCGCAAACCCGCGTTCGCCAAGCCTGCGGGCAAGGTGTTTGTGCCGCGCGATGCTGCCAAGAAGGCTGGCAAGTTCTCCAAGCCTGCACGCGACTGATCGCGGACCGGCCTCGATAAAAGCCCCGGCGACGCCAAGTCGCCGGGGCTTTTTTTGTATATGATCCGCAGGCCGCGCGCCTTTCGGCGCGCATCCGGAAAACAGATGACCGCAGCCGCCTGGCCACCCCTCTCGAAGCACTGAACGCAAGCCACGGTCGCACGCCCTGAGCGCGCGGCCGCTGCCTTGCCTGAACGCCTGCCGGATCGTCCCGGCCGGGCGTTCCCTTTCGACCACGCACTCATCGCGAAGCGGCCCGGCGCCGCCCGATGTCTTGCGCCGTCCGCTTCATTCTTTTTTCGGAAAAAATCATGTCCCTGTTCAATACCCTGATGGCGTCGGCCATCTCCCTGGTTCCGCGCGCGTTGATCCGCAAGGTCTCGCGCCGTTATATTGCCGGCGAAACCGCGGCCGAAGCGCTGGCGCGCGTTCGCGCGCTCGATGCCCGAGGCTTCTCGGCCACGCTAGACGTGCTCGGTGAGACGGTCTCGTCGCTGTCGCAGGCCGACCGCACGACCGATCAGTACCTGCAGATGCTCGACGCAATCGGTCACCACGGCCTGCGCGCGAATATCTCGGTCAAGCCGACCGCGCTGGGCCTGTTGCTCGATGAGGCGCATTGCGAAAGCAACTTCCGGCGCCTGATTGCGGCGGCCGAGCGGCACGGGATTTTTGTGCGCATCGACATGGAAGACGCAAGCATTACCCAGAAGGAAATCAATCTGCTCGCGCGATTGAAATGCGATCATGACCGCGTCGGCATCGTGCTGCAGGCCTACCTCAAGCGTACTTACGGCGACATCGGGCCGCTGCTCGGCGAGCGTGAAAATCTGCGCCTCTGCAAGGGGATCTACGTCGAAGGCCGCGAGCACTTGGTCGACCAGGCATGGCGAGACCGGCGCGCCATCAACGCGCATTTCCTGAACCATGCGGCGCGTTGCTTCGACAGCGCGACCTTTGTCGGCCTCGCGACGCACGACGAAGAGTTGATCGACCAGTTGATCGAACTGTCGCGCCGCAAAGGTGTGGACAAGGACCGGTTCGAGTTCCAGATGCTGCTCGGTGTCTGCGAAAACCTGCAGGGCAGGCTGCTCGGCATGGGTTACGCAGTGCGCATCTACGTGCCTTACAGCAAGGACTGGTACGGCTACAGCATGCGCCGGATCAAAGAAAATCCGCAGATCGCGGGTTACCTGATGAAGGCCGCGCTGACCCGTTGAAGCTCAGCTCATGCCGTTGCGGCTGGCCAGTTCCACAAAGAGTCCCGACTGGTCGAGGTCTGTCAGGCCGTGTTCCACACCCTCGGCGTAGAGCTGCTCGAAGAGCCCGGTGATGGGCGCATCAAAGCCGATTTCCTGAGCGGTTGCCAGCGCATTGCGCATGTCCTTGAGCTGTATCGACAAGCGGGCGCGTGGCGCGAAGTCCCGCTCCACCATGCGCTGGCCGTGCAACTGCAACACGCGGCTGTCGGCAAAACCGCCGGTGATGGCTTCCTTGACCTTGGCCATGTCGGCGCCGCCCTTGGTGGCGAACAGCAAGGCTTCGGCCACCGCGCCAATCGTGATGCCGACAATCATCTGGTTGGCCAGTTTGGTGAGTTGCCCGCTGCCGTGCGGGCCGACATGCGTGGCGCGGCCAAACACCTGGAGCAGGGGCAGGGCGCGCTCGAAGTCGGCCGGCTTGCCGCCCGCCATGATGACCAGCGTGCCCTGTTCAGCGCCGACGGTGCCTCCGGACACCGGCGCATCCAGGTGCGCGATGCCCAGGGCGCCCAGCCGCGCGGCGTGGTCGCGTGCTTCACGGGGCGTGATGGACGCCATGTCAAGGAAGAGCGACCCTGGTTTCATCGCTGCTGCAACGCCTTGCGCGAACAGTACGTCTTGCACCACGGCGCCGTTTTCCAGCATGCTGACCACGATGTCGGCCCCGCGCGCTGCCGCACTGGCCTGGGCGTGAACTGTCGCGCCCAGGGCGGCCAGCGACGCGGCCTTGTCGGGGGTGCGGTTCCACGCCTGCAGCGCATGGCCGGCTTCACACAGACGCCTGGCCATGGGCAGCCCCATGCTGCCGGTGCCCAAAAAGGCGATTTTTTTTGCGTGCGGGTCGCTTTCAACGGTCATTCAGGTTCCTGGTTAATGGCGGATGTACCCATCATCCGGCACGCAGCGCAAGAAGGCTGTCAGGCGGCTTTCTTCATGGCCGGCGAGAACATGGTTTCCATCTCATGGCGCACCTTGTAGGCGGGTGTTGAGGTGTCCATGGCCACGTCGGCCCAGCTCAGGCTCTGGCCTTTCTTGACCGCCCGCACCACCTTGACCTGGTGCGCCAGGCCCAGGGGCAGGCCACCCATCTGCAGGGAGGTGTCGGCCGGCAGCAGCTTGCCCCAGACCGTGTAGCCGCCTTCGCCGTCCAGCATGTCGCCGGGTTTGAGGTCGCGCTTGGCGGTGGCCACCACGTCGGCGTTCCAGCAGGTCGCCACGCCGGTCGGTTCGCCGCGCAGCGCCACGCTGGCCACCGACACGCCGACCTCCAGCCCGATCAGGTGCCAGCGCTTGTACAGCGTGAAATAGCGGCCGCTCGGATCGGTATGTGCGTTGTACTCTTCAAAGCAGTTCTTGATGTAGTCGGTTTCGGCCTCGACCGTGACCCAGACCCCCATGCGGATGTCGTAGGGAATCTTGCGGCCATTGGCTTCCAGCGAGGAGATGACTTCGACCATGCCCTTGCGCTCCAGCACGCCGCCCTCTTGAATAGGTCGCGTCACAAAGGGAATGTCTTCGATGCTGGCGGGCGGGTAGAGCAGGCCGTTGCTGGGCACGGTGAGGCCGGTAGCGTTGGCCACGGCGGTGCATTCGATGGAGGGTTTGGAGCCATCGAGGAAGCTGTTGAACATTTTCGGGTTCAGTCCGCCACGCAGGGCCTGCTCGGGCGTGAGGCCGTAGTTGCCCCACACCGTATCGGGCGTGGATTCGCAAAAATGCGGCAGCCATTTGTGGCCACGGCCTGCCGCCACCACCGGAAACCCGCAGGTGCGGGCCCAGTCCACCAGGTCGCAGATCAAGGCCGGCTGGTCACCGAAGGCCAGCGAGTAAACCACCCCGGCCTCAGCCGCCTTGCGCGCCAGCAGCGGGCCGCAAAAGGCATCGGCCTCCACCGTGACGTTGACCACATGCTTGCCATGCGCAAAAGCCTGCAGGCAGTGCTCGACGGCCGCCACCGGGTTGCCGGTGCATTCCACAATGATGTCGATTTGCGGATGCATGACGACCGCCTGCCAGTCGTCCGTGATCCAGGTCGCGCCTGTTTTGATCGCCGTTTGCGCCGATTCCGCCTGGCTCATTTCGGGTTTCCAGCCGACGCGGGCGAGGTTGGTGCGGGCCGCGTTGGGCGACAGGTCGGCAATGGCGACGAGGTGTATGCCGGGGGTTCTGGGAATCTGCGCCAGGTACATGGAGCCGAATTTTCCGGCGCCTATCAGGCCGATGCGCACGGGTTGGTTGTCGGCGGCGCGTTGCTGGAGTTTGGTGTAGAGGTTCATGGTGTTTTGTTCGTGAAAACCGCTCTTGCCGAGCCTGTCGACGTGCCGCTTGCGCAGCGCGCTTCGACAGGCTCAGCCCGAACGGAAAGGGGGTGGAAAGTTCTCAGGCCGCCTTGCGTTCAGGGGCGATTTCGTCCGTCGACGTTTGCAGCGCGGTGGCCGGCACGCCATCTCTCCAGGGCAGGTCCACCGGGTAGTCAGCCAGCAGGCAGTCATCCGGCAGGCAGGTGATGGGGGTGAAGTCGCGGTGCGCAATGTACTCGGGGCGCTTGTGGCGGCGAATGTGGTTGCTGACGGCGCACAGGCTCAGGTAGACGCTGACGCGGTTGAAGGGCGACAGGTTGCTCCCCGAGGCGTGGACCAGGCAGGAGTGGAACAGGATCATCGAGCCGGCCGGGCCTTTGGGGCTGACAATGCCACCCTGTTTGCCGCCGGCACGCTGCACCAGCTGGCGAATCAGGTCGTTGTCCACCGTCCACAGCGGGTAGCTGGTGGTGGTGAGGTCATGTCTGGCGTCCACCACGCCCTTTTTGTGGCTGCCGGGAATGAACATCAGCGGGCCGTTGTGCTCGGTGACATCGTCCAGGAAGATCGCCACATTCATCGCACGTTCGGTCGGCATCATGTCGTCGTTCAGCCAGGTGCCGTAGTCCTGGTGCCACTGCCAGACATCGCCTTCAAAGGCCATCTTGCCGTTGATCTTGAACTGGTGCATGTAGAGTTTTTCACCCAGCAGGTCTTCCACCGGCTCGATCATGCGCGGATGCCGGCCCAGTTTGGCAAACGGCTCGCTGTACATGTGGGCGGCGAAGTTGGTGCGCACCGCGTCCTTGCCTTTTTCGCGCACGTTGTAGTCCTCGCGCCGGCTGTAAAGGTCGGGCACGGCGTTGTTGAGCGCCTGCGTTTCTTCCGGCGTAAAAAGGCCGGGGAAAAACAGGTAGCCGTCGCGGTCGAATTGGGCGAGTTGTTCGGGCGTCAGTTTCATCGTGTGTCTCCATGGCTTTGGCGGGGCAGAACGGGCTGGGCTGTGATGTTCGCGGAAGGGGCAGGCTGCTTGAGTGCGCTGGACAGCAGGCTCGCCAGGTTGTGGCTGGCGTCCTCGTCATGCTGGCGGATCAGGGTTTCGGCCGTGTCTTCATCTCCGCTGGCTATCGCCCTGGCAATCGCCTCGTGCTCATCCCAGATCGATTCGCGCATGGTCGACACCTGCAGCACCGCGCCCATGGCGCGGCGGATGTGGTGCCAATGCAGCTGCGCGCTCTGGGCGATCAGCGGGTTGCCGGATGCGGCATAAATCGCAGCATGAAACTGCGCGTCCGCCGCCATCATGGCCTTGACCTTGTTGCTCCGTGCGGCAGCGCGCCCCTGGCTGATCAGACGCGGATCCAGCGGGCTGCGGGCACGTGCAGCGAGCCGGGCGGCCAGCGCGTCCAGAGCGCCGCGTACCTGGTAAATCTGCACCAGCCAGGCCACGTCGAGCGGCGCCACCAGCACTCCGCGGCCGGGCGCGTCCAGCACAAAGCCATCTTTTTTCAGCAGCCGCAAGGCCTGCAGGACCGGCTGGCGCGACACCGCCAGCCGCTCCGCAATATCTTCCTGCATGATGCGCGAACCCGGCGCCAGGGAGCCGTCGCTGATGGCGTCCAGCAGGCTGCGATAGACCTGGTCCACCAAGTCGGGGGTTGATTCGATTTTGATGAGATGGGAAGTCATTTTTTGTACTCTGTATACAGAATACGCCGAATGGCAAAAAAGCTACTCCGGGTTTTCCCGTGGGGTCAGGGGCGTGCGCGACTGTGCCAAGATGGCGGCAGTTTGAGCAGTTTTGACGACTTGATTTTCAGGAGCATCCATGAACCAACCTGACCCTGCGTGGCTAGACAGCATGTACAACAACCGGGCGCGCGTGGCGGAGCACGAGGCGCATTTCACGCACTGGGCCGAGGCTTCGGCGCAGGCCAGGAGCACGCTGCCTTGCACGCTGGACGTCCCCTACGGCCAGGGCAGCGGTGAAAAGCTGGACGTGTTTCCGGCTGCGAAGCCCGGGGCGCCGGTGGTGGTGTTCATTCACGGCGGTTACTGGCGGTCGCTGGACAAGGCCGACCACTCCTTTGTCGCTCCTGCCTTCGTGGAGGCGGGCGCCTGTGTGGTGATTCCCAATTACGACCTGTGCCCGGCCGTGACCATTCCCGACATCGCGTTGCAGATGGTCAGGGCGCTGGCCTGGACTTACCGCAACGTGGCGCGGTTTGGTGGCGACCCGAAGCGCATCACCGTGATGGGGCATTCGGCCGGTGGCCATCTGGCCGCCATGCTGCTGGCCTGCCGGTGGCCGGTCCATGCCGGGGACCTGCCGGCCGAGCTGGTCAAAAACGCGCTGTCGATTTCGGGCCTCTATGAGCTTGAATCCATCATGCATACGCCGTTCCTGCAGGAGGCGCTGCGCTTGACCCCGGCGCAAGTCCTGCAGGCCAGCCCGGCGTGGATGCCGCCGCCTGCGCGGGGCGTGCTCTACACCGTGGCCGGGGCCGACGAGAGCGAAGAATTCCTGCGGCACAACGCGCTGATCGAGCAGGCATGGGGCCCCCGGGTGGTGCCTGTGCGCGAAGCCTTGCTGGGGCTGAATCACTTCAGCATCGTCGAGGCCCTGGTGCAGCCTGGTCACCGGCTGAACCAGCTGGCCCTGGATCTGTTGCGGGCTACGGCCTAGGTGTGATGTTTCAATAGGGTGAACAGGCCCTAAATATTGACGTCGTACTCCAGTGCGACGTCAGACGCCGGGATGCCGCCGCGAATCGCCCAGTTCTCGCGTGGCGCTTCCCGCACCACCACCTTGATGTGGTCGGCGGGGACGCCGCACAGGCCCAGGTTTTGCACGATGGCCTGGTACAGCGCGCGTTTGGTCTCGACGGAGCGCCCGATGAAGCAGTCGATGCTGACCAGGGTGTATTGGTCGCCCTTGTCTGGAGGCCCGACAAAGCGGTGCGGCTCGTGGACGAAAAGGCGAATCATCGTGGTCCAGTGCGGGACTTTAAGCACCGCAATCATCGCGGCCTGCACGGCATCGATGAGGGCCGTTTCTTCTTCGCGTGAATATTTTCGACGTATTTCAATGGCTGCAGTGGGCACGGATCCTCGCTTTCATGGTTTGGCGATGACTGTACTCCTGCAGCAGCCTGGACCGGCAAAGCCTCACATCAGCAGGTGTTCGCCTGCGTTGTCGCCGCCCAGGATCACGTAGTTGACCTTGCGGATGTCCATCAGTTTCTTGCCCCCGGCATAGCTGATGGAGCTCTGGATGTCTTCTTCCATCTCGCGCAGGGTGTCCGCCAGCGTGCCCTTGATGGGTTCCAGGATGCGTTTGCCTTCGACGTGCTTGTACTCGCCCTTGTTGAAGTCCGAGGCGCTGCCGTAATACTCCTTGAAGAGCTTGCCATCGACCTCCACGGTTTTGCCGGGGCTTTCTTCCAGGCCGGCGAGCAGGGAGCCTATCATCACCATGGTCGCGCCAAAACGGATGGACTTGGCAATGTCGCCATGCTCGCGTATGCCGCCGTCGGCAATGATGGGCTTGGTTGCCACGCGGGCGCACCACTTGAGCGCCGAGAGCTGCCAGCCGCCGGTGCCAAAGCCGGTTTTCATTTTGGTGATGCAAACCTTGCCGGGGCCAACGCCCACCTTGGTCGCATCGGCGCCCCAGTTTTCCAGGTCAATCACCGCTTCGGGCGTGGCCACGTTGCCGGCAATCACGAACGATGCGGGCAGCTTTTGCTTGAGGTAGCCGATCATTTTCTGCACGCTGTCGGCATGGCCGTGGGCAATGTCTATCGTGATGTATTCGGGGGCGAGACCCTCGGCCACAAACTGGTCCACCGTGTCGTAGTCGGGCTTTTTAACCCCCAGCGAGATTGACGCGTAAACGCCTTTGGCCGTCATGTCTTTGACAAACTGCAGGTTGTCCAGGTCAAAGCGGTGCATGACGTAGAAGTAGCCGTTCTTGGCCATCCAGGTGCAGATGTTTTCATCGACCACCGTTTTCATGTTGGCCGGCACCACCGGGATGCGGAAGGTGCGCCCGCCCAGCGTCACACCGGCATCGCACTCCGAGCGGCTTTCTACCCGGCATTTGCGGGGCAGCAGCAGCACATTGTCGTAATCGAAAATTTCCATGTTTCCCAAGCTCCTGAAGACTGTTGATAACCAGGGATGCTCTGCCTAACTCGCGCCGCGCGCGGCGGGGCTTTTGCGGGATGAGCCGCAAGGCGCAAAACCCAAGGCAAGGCTGGACGCCTTGCCTGGTTTTGCAACGCGGCGGATCGCCCGCAAAACCACGCCCCTTCGGGTTCGACCCAAAACGGGCGCTTTGCCCACCAAACCGCTTGCGTGTGCCTTCGGGCACACGACGCGCGGTGTTGGCGGACAAATCATCCCGTTTTGGACTCGAACGCGCATGGCGGGAGTTAGGCAGAGCATCCCCAGGCACTTGGACTGGACCGGTTCTTGTCCGCATTGTCCCCATGGAACGCAGAAACAAAAAACCGGGCGCAATTGCTTGGGCCCGGTAAGTGATTCTAGGCGCGCGGGTGTCCGGCGATGATGCCGTGACCTGTATACCCTTTATATGGGCAGTCCCATTCCGGGATGCTATTTCGAGCTCCTATTTCGGGCCCTGGCTGGGCGTCGGGGGGCTTGCCTCGCAGCGCGACTGGGCCGCAGCCCGCACCCGGTTTTTCTCATCCTCAACCCAGCCAATCACACGCAGCCGGCCCGCATTGGCGCCCTGTGCAATGGCCATGGAGCGCGCTTCGAAAAAGCGGTTCTGGTTCTGCTCTGTGTTTGACAGCTTTCGACCATCCCAGGAGACCTGGAGCAGGTTTCTGACAAGGTTCCGCTCGGTGGGCGAGCCCTCGGTGCCGGCTGGCAGGGTGTCAACCAATGCCAGCCAGGCCGTCCAGCGTTGCCCCTGCGCGGCGGGCGGGACGGGCTTGAGCTCTATCGAAGCACCCAGATAGTCGGCCAGCGGCAGGCCGTGGGCCACGCGCAGCGTGCTGCCCTTGAGGTGGTTGACGGAATGGGTGCGGCTGCTGCTCCTGGCGGGAACGGGTTGCCTCGAGGCCTCCAGACGGGCCAGCGCATCGCGCGTTGCTACCGCGGAAAGCGGCGCGTCGTCGCCTTTGCTACCGGGAACGACCCAATCCAGCGCGATCTGGCCGGCGCTTGCCCGCGGGGTGGCCGGGTCGATCCAGCAGCTGTCGCAGTCGGCGTTGATGAAGCGCTCGATGAGTTGAGTTGGCCGGGGCTGGCCGTCGCTGGCGCAGAACGATTGGGCCCAGGTGCCGGACGCGGCGCAACTGAACAAAGCGGTTAACAGAACAAGGTGTTTCATTTCAGGGGCTCCTGCAGCACAGGCATTTTCCCAGATGTCGTTTGGGGCGCCTGGCTCTTACACCCGTTACACAGCCTGGCCGAGCCTGAGCGCAGTCGCTATCAGGTGATCCCTGAAGTCGCTGGCCAGCGTGCCGGGTGATTGCCCCTGCAGCGTCAGCACTTGCAGGCTGCGCTGGCGAAATTGCGGTTCGCTCACCGGCACGGCCACCAGCTCACCTGCCCGAACGGCGTGCGCGGCGCTGACCAGGGCCGAGAGCGTCAGCACCTCGCCCTGCATGACCAGCGCCAGCAAGGTGGGGTAGTTGCCGGTGTAAGCCACCTGGTAGTGCAGGCCCTTGAGGCTGCAGCACAGGTCCAGCATCTGCCGCACCGTGGTGCCGGCCTCGGGCACGGCCAGCGGATGGCGCACGATGTCAGCCACCGACACACTGCGTCGCCGGGCCAGTGCATGGCCGGGTGCCGCCAGCACCATGATGGGCGCGGGCTGGTTGTGTTCGATCTTCAGGCCCTTGTCCGGGGCGACGGAAAACTTGATCCCCAGGTCCACCTCGCCGCGCAGCAGGTGCCGGCTCACTTCGTCGGGCGTACCCACCTGCAGGTGAATGCCGCAGCCGGGATGCGCTGCGCGAAAGGAAGACATCACCTCCGCCATGAAGCCGCAGGCCAGGCCTTCGGTGCAGGCGAGGCGGATGCGGCTGGCGCGTTGCCCGCCCAGCCCCTTGACCTCGTCGACCACGCGTTCAGCATCGAGCATGGTGGTGCGCACATAGGCGGCCAGCCGCTCCCCGGCAGCGCTGAGCGCCATGCCGCGGGCCTGGCGCTCGAACAAGGCACAGCCCAGGCTGTCTTCGAGTTTGGTGATCTGGCGGCTGACGGCCGATACCGCCACATGCAGCTGCTCCGCCGCCTGAGTCACCGAGCCGGTGCGGGCGACTTCCAGAAAGTAGCGGGTGGCTGTGCCCAGCAATGACAAGGACATCGTATGGCTTCCCGTGTGGCTTGCGTGCATTGCCGCCAGCGCAAGGCTGAGTTGCTTATTCTCAAATTGTGAAAGCTCTTTGAGTTTATTAGACTTTTGGCAATGCTCCAAGGAAGCCAAAACATGACGCGCGACCAATTACTCGAATCTGCCTCCGCCTGGTTTGACGCCGGGCATTTCCAGCGCGACCTGGCCCGCCGCGTGGCCTGGCGCACCGAGAGCGACAGTGGGCAGCCCGGCCCAGCCTTGGGCGACTATTTGCGCGATGACATCGTGCCGTCCCTGATCCGGCTGGGCTTTGACTGCGAGGTGAAGGCCAATCCGGTGGCTACCGGCGGGCCGCTGCTGGTGGCGCGCCGCGTCGAGGGCCAGGACCTGCCTACCGTGCTGACCTACGGGCATGGCGATGTGGTCAACGGCCAGGACAAGCACTGGCGCGAGGGCCTGAGCCCGTGGCAATTGACCGTGGAGGGCGACCGCTGGTACGGCCGCGGCACGGCAGACAACAAGGGCCAGCACACCATCAACTTCGCAGCGCTGGAGCACACCCTGGCCGCGCGTGGCGGCCGGCTGGGCTACAACGTGACGGTGCTGCTGGAAATGGGCGAGGAGGCGGGCAGTCCGGGCCTGCGTGAGCTGTGCGAGCGCGAACGCGAGCTGCAGCGCGCCGATCTGCTGATCGCCTGCGACGGGCCACGCGTGCAGGCGCAGCAGCCCACCTTGTTCCTGGGCTCGCGCGGGCTGGTCAATTTCTCGCTGCGCCTGCAAAGCCGCGAGCGCGCCTACCACTCGGGCAACTGGGGTGGCGTGCTGACCAACCCCGGCATCGTGCTGGCGCACGCCATTGCGTCCATGGTCGATGAACGGGGGCGTATCCAGGTCGAGGGTTTGCGCCCACCGGCACTGGCGGACAACATCCGGCGCGCGCTGCGCGACGTGCAGGTCGGCGGCGGCACGGACGACCCGCAGATCAATCCCGCCTGGGGTGAGCCCGGCCTGACGGCGGCTGAACGCCTGGTTGGCTGGAACACGCTGGAAGTGCTGGCGCTGGGGGCTGGCTCGGCCGAGCGTCCGGTCAATGCGATTCCGCAGCTGGCCGTGGCGCACTGCCAGCTGCGCTTTGTGCCGGGTACGCCGTGGCAGCAGTTGCCGGACATCGTGCGCGCCCATCTGGACGCGCACGGCTTTGACGCCGTGGAAGTGAGCGTTACCGCCGACTCACCCGCCACGCGGCTGGATCTGGACAACCCCTGGGTCGGCTGGGCCATGCAGTCCATGGCCGCCAGCAGTGGCAAGCCCGTCACCCTGCTGCCCAATCTGGCCGGCTCGCTCCCCAACGACGTGTTTGCCGATGTGCTGGGCCTGCCCACGCTGTGGGTGCCGCATTCCTACCCGGCCTGTGCGCAGCACGCGCCCAATGAGCACCTGCTGGCGTCGGTCGCGCGTGAGGGCCTACAGATCATGGCCGGGCTGTACTGGGACTTGGGCGCGCCAGGTCTGCCCTGGCAGCGCAGCGCGTCTGCCCACTGAATCTTGCGTTTAAATTTTTAACCTGAAAAGAGAACAGCATGACATCGACATCACGCCGCGCAACGCTGATAACTGTCCTGGCCGCTCTGGTGACCAGCCTGGCGAGCCCGCTGGCCTTGGCCCAGAGCTGGCCCAGCAAGCCCCTCAAGCTGATCGTGCCGTTCCCGCCGGGCGGCGCAACCGACACCGTGGCCCGCCTGATTGCTGAGCGCCTGGGGCCCCGCCTGGGGCAAGCCGTCATCATCGAGAACAAACCGGGCGCGGCAACCGTCATCGGTGTGGATGCGGTGGCCAAGTCCATCCCCGACGGCCACACGCTGCTGGTCTCAGGCGCCAGCAGTTTCACCGTCGTGCCGGGCTTGCGCAGCAAGCTGCCCTTCGATGTGCTCAAGGACCTGATCCCGATCGCTTTGGTCACCTATGCGCCCCTGGTGCTGGTCACGGCGCCGTCCAAGCCCTACCAGCGCCTGTCCGACGTCATTGCGCAAGCCAGGGCCAAGCCCAAATCGCTGACCTATTCCACCTATGGGCCCGGGACTGCGCCCCATCTTTCCGCGGAGCTGCTGGCCCACGCCGCCGGTGTCGAACTGGAGGCCGTGCCCTACAAGGGCAGCGCCGAAGCCCTGATAGGCCTGATGCGCGGCGATATTGATATGGGCGTGGAAACCCTCTCGGCCGCCAGTGCGCAGATCAAGGCCGGCAAGCTGCGCGTGCTGGCGGTGACCAGCGCCAAGCGCACGGCGTTCCTGCCCGAAACGCCGGGCATGGAGGAGTTGCGCCTGCCGCAGGCCAGCTTTGACGGTTTCTACGCCGTCGCCGCACCTGCAGGAACGCCTGTGGCGGTGGTCCAGCGGCTGACGCGGGAAATCAGCGAAATCATGGCCATGCCGGAGGTGAAGGAAAAATGCGCCCAGTTGTCGCTGGAAGCCGTAGCCCTGGGCCCCGACGCGTTGCGCGCGATCATGAAAACCGACATCGCCAGGTTTCGCGACCTGGGGGAGCGGATCAAGATCAGTCTGGATTAGAGCCGCTAACAAAACCCTCCTGGCGTCGTTGTGCCGCCTTGCCGTGCTGCAGCACTGTCTGCGGCGGCACGCCTAGCCAGGACCGCTTCGCTGGGTTTTGTGAGCGGCTCTCTTAACCCTTCCCCGGGTGCGGGGAGGGGGTGTGGGTGCCGGTTTTCTACAATGGACCCATGTTTCCACAAGTCACCCGAGATTCCCCGCTGCTGCACAACCTCAACCCCGAGCAACATGCCGCTGTCACCCTGCCGAATGAGCACGCCCTGATTCTTGCCGGGGCGGGCTCCGGCAAGACCCGCGTGCTGACCACCCGCATTGCCTGGTTGCTGCAAACCGGCCAGGTGTCGCCCGGCGGTATTCTGGCCGTGACGTTTACCAACAAGGCGGCCAAGGAAATGCTGGCCCGCCTGTCTGCCATGCTGCCCGTCAATGTGCGCGGCATGTGGATTGGCACCTTCCATGGCCTGTGCAACCGGTTTTTGCGCGCGCATTACAAGCTGGCCAATCTGCCGCAGAGTTTCCAGATCCTCGACACGCAAGACCAGCTGTCGGCGATCAAGCGGCTGTGCAAGCAGTTCAATGTGGACGACGAGCGCTTTCCGCCCAAACAGTTGGCGTGGTTCATTGCCAGCTGCAAGGAAGACGGCTTGCGTGCCAAGGACGTGCAGGTGCGTGACGAGGAAGGCCGCAAGAAGGTCGAGATCTACGCGCTGTACGAAGAGCAATGCCAGCGCGAAGGCGTGGTGGATTTTGGCGAGCTGATGCTGCGCAGCTATGAACTGCTGCGTGACAACGCCCCCGTGCGCGAGCACTACCAGCGGCGTTTCCGGCACATCCTGATCGATGAGTTCCAGGACACCAACAAGCTGCAATATGCCTGGATCAAGATGCTGGCGGGCCAGGGCCCCGAAGCCACGCAGGGCGCCGCCGCGATGCCGGGTGGCTCGGTGGTGGCGGTGGGTGACGACGACCAGAGCATCTACGCCTTTCGCGGTGCGCGCGTGGGCAACATGACCGATTTTGTGCGCGAGTTCGATGTGCAGCACCAGATCAAGCTGGAGCGCAACTACCGCAGCTTCGGCAACATTCTGGATTCGGCCAACGAGCTGATCAGCCACAACAGCAAGCGCCTGGGCAAGAACCTGCGCACCGAGGCCGGCCCGGGCGAGCCGGTGCGCGTCTATGAGGCCACTTCTGATTTTGCCGAGGCCCAGTGGTTTGTCGATGAAGTGAAGCAGCTGGTGCGAGACGGCGCCGAGCGCAAGGAGATCGCGCTGCTGTACCGCAGCAATGCGCAAAGCCGGGTGATGGAGACGGCGCTGTTCAATGCCGGTGTGCCTTACCGCGTGTATGGCGGCCTGCGCTTTTTCGAGCGCGCCGAGATCAAGCATGCGCTGGCCTACCTGCGCCTGCTGGAGAACCCGCACGATGACACCAGCTTTTTGCGCGTGGTCAACTTTCCGCCGCGTGGTATTGGTGCGCGCAGCATTGAGCAGTTGCAGGACATTTCGCGCGCCTCGGGTTGCTCGCTGCATGACGGTGTCAGTGCGGTGACTGGCAAGGCCGGAGCCAACCTGGGCGCCTTTGTGGCCAAGATCGATGTGTTGCGCGAGCAAACCACCGGCCTCACCCTGCGCGAAATCATCGAGCTGGTGCTGCAGCACAGCGGGCTGGAAGAGCACTATAAGACCGAAAAAGAGGGTCAGGACCGGCTGGAGAACCTGGCCGAACTGGTCAACGCCGCCGAGTCCTTCGTCAGCCAGGAAGGCTTTGGCCGCGATGCCGTGGCCTTGCCGGTGGACGAACTGGGTTCGCGTGCGAACCTGGCATTGGGCCAGTCGCCTGCCAGCCAGGGCCTCGATCCTTCCGCTGCGCTGCTGAGTGAGCCCTTGCCGGAATTGCTGGCGCCCGACACCGAGACCGGTGAAACGCTGTCACCGCTGGCGGCCTTTCTCACGCATGCCGCGTTGGAGTCCGGCGACAACCAGGCGCAGGCCGGCCAGGATGCCGTGCAGCTGATGACGGTGCACTCGTCCAAGGGGCTGGAGTTTGACTGCGTCTTCATCACCGGCATGGAAGAGGGCCTGTTCCCGCATGAAAATTCCATGAGCGACCACGATGGGCTGGAGGAAGAGCGCCGCCTGATGTACGTGGCCATCACGCGTGCGCGCAAGCGGCTGTACCTCAGCCATTCGCAGACCCGCATGCTGCACGGCCAGACGCGCTACCACCTGAAAAGCCGGTTTTTTGACGAGCTGCCGGAAGCGGCGCTCAAATGGATCACGCCCAAAAACCAGGGCTTTGCATCCGGCCTGGGCATGGGATCCGGTGGGTGGGGCGGTGCTCATAATTCAGGAGCTAGTGGCACCCGTGGCGACTGGGCCAGCAACGTTTTTTCTTCAAAGTCCGGTTCATCCGAGCGCTTTGCCAATCCACCGGTGCCGCCGCAGCGCAACGCGCCTTCGCATGGGCTTAAAGGCGGCATGCAGGTGTTCCACGCCAAGTTTGGCGAGGGCAAGGTGCTGATGCTCGAAGGCAGTGGTGACGATGCGCGGGCGCAGATCAATTTCACCCGGCATGGCGTGAAATGGCTGGCACTGAGTGTGGCCAAGCTGACGGTGGTTTAGGCGGTGGTTAAGATAGGTTAGCCCCGTGGTGCAGTGCCCGCACCCCCAGGATCAAGCAGCCTGTGAGAACACATGAACGAACCCGAACCGTCCGCTGACACCTCTTCCCCGATTTACGTGCCGCATCAGGAGTTTTGCGCCGGCGTGCCCAGGGGGCGTTTTCGTTTGATCGTGAATCCGGAGCGCGCGCAG
The DNA here is from genome assembly GCF_056400945.1 of Polaromonas sp. P4_H1. Taxonomy (NCBI): domain Bacteria; kingdom Pseudomonadati; phylum Pseudomonadota; class Betaproteobacteria; order Burkholderiales; family Comamonadaceae; genus Polaromonas; species Polaromonas sp. P4_H1. Next base: position 55,628 of record NZ_JBFUKG010000009.1, read on the forward strand.
AAGTACGTCAGGCATCGCCTGTTTGTTGTGGGTATCTCGCTGCCTCTCCTGGGCATTGGCACGGCATTGAGCCTGTGGGGTTATCTTTGGGCGGGGCTTCCGCTGGTCATCGTCGGCGTCCTGCTGCATCGCGTCATCAAGGCGCACGCCGCAAAAATCCTGCTGTACCTTGCGATGCATGATGCCAAGACCTACGACCAGGCCATTGAATACGAAATCCTCGAAGTACGTTACGCGAGTTGAGCGCCGCCGCGCTCCCTCGCCTGGCCCTGTGCAGGGCCAGGCGCGCCGGCCGGTCAGCTGCCGATGCGTCCACCGTCGTTTTTCGTGATCACGATTGTGGCCGAGCGCGGACGTTTGCCGGCCCCGTAACCCGCATTGGCCGGCCACTGGCTGGTGTATTTGGCCGGGTCGCCGATGTTGGCCTGCGCGGTGGTTTCGCCCGGGTGCTGGATGTTCACAAACAGGGTTTTGCCATCGGGTGTTTCGGCCAGTCCCGTGATCTCGCAACCCACTGGTCCCACCAGAAAGCGCTTGAGCTTGTCGGGCGTTGGCGTCTTGCCGACGTAGGTGTCAACCGCCAGTGCGCCGCCATCGGCTTTGGGGTAGTTCAGGGTGACCTTGCGGCCGTCGCCCACCTGGCCCGGCAAGCCGGCCAGCATCATGCAGTTGGTGACGTCGGTGTAGGCACTGTCGTCGGTCTGGATCCAGCAAATGCCCGTGCTGTGGCTGAAGGCCAGGCCGTCGGGGCTCGAAAAGTCCTGGTCGCCCGTCAATTTCGACAGGTTCACGGAGCCGGGTGCTGCACTGGCTTCGGCGCCGAAAAGATACACGTCCCAGGTGAAGCTGGTCGCAGCCGAACCGGCGGCGCCTTCCTTCATACGCAGGATGTGGCCATTTGGATTGCCGGTTTGCACCGTCGCTGTGCCCCTGATGTCGGAATAGGCGCGCGGGTTGGCGCTGTCGGGTGCCAGCTGCGACGAGCCACTGGGCTCGACACGGCGGTTGCTGTTGTTGGTCAGCGAGTAATAAATTTCACCATTGGCCGGGTTGACCGAGCACCATTCGGGGCGGTCCATTTTGGTGGCGCCCACGGCATCGCCCGCCAGACGCGTGTTCACGGCGATGTCGGCCTGATCGGCGAACGGGTATTTGGCATAGCCGGCAACTGCCGGGTTGGTCTGCGAAAGCTCCAGCCACTGGCCGGTGCCGTCCGCATTGAATTTGGCCGCGTAAAGCTTGCCGTTGTCGAGGTACTTGTCGCCGGCGGCCAGGCGGTCGGCCGAGTTGGCGTCAGCCGCATCCCACTTGGCGGCAGACACCCACTTGTAGATGTACTCGTTGCGTGAATCGTCGCCCTGGTACACGGCCAGCGGCTGGCCGGGAACCACCTTGCCGAACGCCGCACTTTCATGGGCGAAACGGCCAAGTCCAGTGCGTTTTTTGGCGGGTTTTGTTTTGTTGTAGGCGTCCATCTCGACGATGTAGCCCATGCCGTTGAGCTCATTGCGGTAGTCGTCGCTGCCATCGGCCGAGGTGCCGGTTTTGGCGTTGATCCAGCGCGCGAACCTGTCGTCCTTGCCGGCGGTTTCCCAACCGTGGCGCGTGCTGGCGCCTTCGGCACGGCCGTAGCGCACCAGTGCGGTCACGCTTTTGTTGCCTTCGCGTGCCGCGTCATCGCCCTTGGGGCGCGTGAAGTAGCCGGCCCAGTTTTCCTCGCCAGTCAAAAAGGTGCCCCAAGGCGTTTTGCCGGTACCGCAGTTGTTCAGCGTGCCGCGGGTTTTGGTGCCGTTGGGCGAGAACCTGGTGACCATCAGCGGGTTGCCGCGCGCCGGCCCGGCAATCTCGATTTCGCTCAGCGGTGTCAGGCGGGTGTTGAAAGCGGAGTCCTTGAGGTACTCCCACTTGGCACCCTTGCGGCGAACTTCGACCACGGCCACACCATGAATGGCGAGCTCTTTTTCGACTTCACTGGCCGGGCGCGGGAGGACGCTGGTGCCGCCGTTGGCATGCAGGAAGAACGACGAGAGTTTTTCGTCCGTTGTTGCTTCGTGGTTCATCGCCAGCAGGCCGCGGCTGTTGGCGCTGTTTGATGGTCGGCCGCTGTTGTCCAGCCCAAACCACTCCATGCCGTCGTGATGGTCGCCCGCGCGGTTTTCATAGTCGCTGTCAGTGCCGTCGTTTTTGTAGGCGGGTGTGGACGCCGTCAGGGGGTCGCCCAACGCGTAGAGCACGCTGGTGGTATAGCCGGGCGGCACCACCACCATGTCGGCCAGGCCTTTGGCCACTTCCTTGAAACCCAGCAGCTTTTCATGGGGTGCGGCAACGGCTTCATCGCCAAAATCCACGGCCGACGCGGCCAGGCTGCCAAAGACGGCGGCGGCAGCGGTGCCCACAGAGCCCCGCAACACCGAGCGGCGGCTCAGGCGGGCATCCAGAACCGTTTCGAAAGACGGATTGTTCGACGTGTTGTTGTTCAGGTCATCAGGGTCGATATAGGCGCTATCGGTGTGGGTTGGCTTGGACATTGGCAGCTTTCGTGTGACATTGCATTGAAACTGGCAACGGGATCGCGTTGCCGGTTCACGCATTGTGTGAAACAAAGGTGACAATTCCGTGACGCCCGCTCCCCCCAGGCTTGCCGGGATAGGAGGGGTATGGGGATATGCGGGGATCAGCCTCGCGTATGAGCCTCGCCTGTGAATGCCCGGCCGGTTGCTTCTGCGATGTTCAGTCCGCGCTCAGGATCGGTCGGCTGGCTGGTCACCGGAGTCGGTGGGTAGTTCGGGCGTGGCCAGGAAGCTGTCCCGGAAGGTGAAGTAAATCGAGGTGAAAAACATCGCCACGATGACCAGCGCTACGGGAAACATCACGACCGTTGCGAGCGTGGGGTTGCCCAGCACGCTGGCAATCAATGAAACCAGCAGGGCCGCAAACAGAAACACACCGGTCCACGCGAAACCAAATACCGTGAGCGCACCCAGATTTTTGTAGCAGGCCATGAAACTGAAAAACAGGCTTTTGACCGGCGTCACGCCATGCCAGTGCACCAGCGCCGGAGCATGCCAGAACAGCAGTGACAGCGGCAGGTAAAGGCCCAGCGCCACCCACATGGCCGTCTGGAAACCGCGCTGCAGCAACAGCTCTTCGGTGATCTTGCCGCCCACGAGGTACAGCCTGGCAAATTCTCCGCCATCGAACAGCGCCGAGATTCCCATCAGCGTTAAAAACCCTGCCGCGTACAGCCCGCCCAGCACCATCATGGCGCGCATGCGCTGCTGGCCGGCACGAAAGGCGCTGATCAGAATCGACGGCATCGGAAATTTGCCCTTGGTGGCCTCTTGCGTAGCGGCCATCAGGCCCAGCGTGGCGGCGGGCAGCAAGGCGAGTGCCAGCGCCGCGCCAATGAAGGGCACCAGCGTCGCCAGCGAGAGCATGGCCATGAACATGAAAAACAGGCCCGACATCGCCAAGGGCTGCTTCATGAAGGTTTTGATGCCGAGCTTGACCCAGGTGACGCCGGTACGCGCGGGAACAATATTGAGTTTCATGGTGTTGACAGGGACGGGCCGAAAATAGGATGGAAAAGGGGGGGCAGGGGACAGGGCAAACCTGTTCAAGGATCTGCGACAACGCCGGATGACGCATAAATTGGACGCTGCAAAGGCACAGTTTGCCTCAAAGTCGGGCCGCCACGCCCGGAGTTGCCCCCTGCGGCGGGGAGCCGCGGCTTGCTGGGGTTAAAGGTTGGGTTAAAGGGCGTACGGGTCTGTGAGCCGCTGGCGCAGCACACGCTCGAAATGGCCCGGGTCGTGCGCCTTGAGCACGGCCGCCTCGCGCGGCAAATGAAAGTCCCACAGCCGTGAGATCCAGAAGCGCAGCGCCCCGGCGCGTTGCATGGCCGGCAGCAAGGTGCGCTCCTGCGCAGTCAGGCGGCGCACGCTCTGGTAGGCGGCCACGAAAGCATCGGCACGCGCGCTGTCCTGTGCACCGCTGTCCAGATCAATGCACCAGTCATTGAGACAAACCCCGATATCAAACAAAAAGGTATCGCAGCCGGCAAAATAAAAATCAAAAAACCCGGTGAGCTTGCCGTCCTCAAACATGACGTTGTCACGAAACAGGTCGGCGTGCACCGCGCCCCGCGGCAGGCTGCGGCAGGCCGATGAGGCGGCGACATGGTTCTGGTAAGCCAGTTCACCCAGGATCAGGCTGCGTTGCTCGGGCGTGAGGTGCGGCAGCACCACGGGCACAGTTTCGTTCCACCAGGCGAGGCCGCGCAGGTTGGGCTGCTGGCGCGGGTAGTCCAGCCCGGCCAGGTGCATGCGGGCCAGCATCTCGCCTACGGCAGCGCAGTGCGCGGGTGTGGGGGCGAGTTCGCTGTGGCCACGCAGCTTGTTGACCACGGCAGTCGGCTTGCCCTTGAGCCGGTGCAGGATTTCACCCTTGCCGTTTTCGGCCGGATCGGGCACCGGAATGCCATGTGCCGCCAGGTGTTTCATCAGGTGCAGGTAATACGGCAGTTGTTCGAACGTCAGGCGCTCGAACAGCGTCAGCACGTAATGGCCCTGATCGGTGTCTACAAAGTAGTTGGTGTTTTCGATGCCGCCTGCAGCGCCCTTGATGCTCTGCAGTTGCCCCAAATTCAAGGCGTTCAAGAACGCTGCGGCCTCGTCAAACGAGACCTCGGTAAAAACGGCCATGCCTGAAACTGAACCCTGAGCTAAAAATTTAAAACTTGAGCACGTTCCAGACGCGCGAACCGTTGGTGTCGCCGCTGGCTGCTGCCGGTGCGGCGCCCCTTGCGCCTTCTGCCGGCTTGACCTCGTAGGCAGGACCACCGGTTTTGGGTTGGACGACGATTTGCTGGGTCTCGCCGCCTACCCGTAACTCATCGATGCGCGTGCCGGCATCTTCGGTATGGATGCGTTTGATGGCTTTGTCCGGGCGTCCGGTGCGCGCTGGTGCCGCCTCTTTTTTCTCTGCGGCCGCAGGTGCCTGCGTTTGCGCCACAGCTGCAGCCAGCGGCAGCGCTGTGAGCACAGCGGCAAGAAGGGGGCTAAAAACGTGTTTCATACTTGTATTGTAGGCTTGCGGGGACGTGTTTACAAAGGCCTTGAGTGTCGTAAAAAGGTGGCTTGCGACGTAGGCGGAAATCCAGTGTGAAAGAAGGCGCCAGGCGCCGTTTGTGTTTGATGGAGGCCTCTGCCGATATCCCTGACAATCAGGCCCTATGAGTTCTGACAAAAAAACACTGCTGCTGGTGGACGGCTCCAGCTACCTGTACCGCGCCTTCCATGCCATGCCCGACTTGCGCGCCAACCCGGGCGATCCCACCAGCCCGGCCACGGGCGCCATCCGCGGCATGATCAACATGATGCAGAAGCTGCGCAAGGACGTGCGCGCCGACTACGCCGCCTGCGTGTTTGACGCCAAGGGTCCGACCTTTCGCGATGCGCTCTACCCGCAGTACAAGGCCCAGCGCTCACCCATGCCCGACGACCTGCGCAGCCAGGTGGAGCCTATCCATGAAGTGGTGCGGCTGCTGGGCTGGAAAGTGCTGGACGTTCCCGGCGTGGAGGCCGATGACGTGATTGGCACGCTGGCCTGCCTGGCTTCGAAGCAGGGCATTGAAGTCATCATTTCCAGCGGCGACAAGGACCTGAGCCAGCTGGTCGATGAAAACATCACCGTCATCGACACCATGAATGACCGCCGGCGCGACCTGGCCGGGGTCGAAGCCGAATTCGGCGTGCCGCCGCGCCTGATGGTGGACTACCAGGCACTGGTTGGCGATGCCGTGGACAACGTGCCCGGCGTGCCCAAGGTTGGCCCCAAAACGGCGGTGAAGTGGCTGCTGGAATACGGCTCGCTCGATGCCCTGGTGGCGCGTGCCGGCGAAATCAAGGGCGTGGTCGGCGACAACCTGCGTCTCTCGCTGGAATGGCTACCCAAAGGCCGGGAGCTTCTGACCATCAAGAAAGACTGCGACCTGATCGACTACATCGATGGCCTGCCCGCTCTGGAATCAATAGCCATCGGTGGGCAGCAGACGGAGGCCTTGAAGGCTTTTTACGAGAAATACGGCTTCAAGGGGCTGGTCAGGCAAATCGACACCGAAAGTACGCCACCCGAATTGATTGGCGGACCCGAGGGTCGGCATGCCAAATCGCCGGGCTCCGTGGGTCCTTCGGCTTCGCCCGGCTTGTTTGACGAACCCTCGCTGCCGGATGTCCCTTTGGCCGGGCGGGCCAGCAATCTCAAGTACGACACCATCTTCACCTGGGAGTTGCTTGACAGCTGGCTGGCCAAAATTGAAGCCGCAGAATTGGTGGCGGTGGACACCGAAACCACCTCGCTGGACGAAATGCTGGCCCAGATCGTGGGCATCAGCTTCAGCGTGACACCCGGCGAGGCTGCCTACATTCCGCTGACGCACGACTACCCCGATGCGCCCGCGCAATTGCCGCGAGACGAGGTGCTGGCCCGCCTCAGGCCCTGGCTGGAAAACCCGGCCAAAGCCAAGCTGGGCCAGCACGTCAAATACGACCGCCATGTGTTTGCCAACCACGGCATCGAAGTGCAGGGCTATGCGCACGACACCATGCTGCAAAGCTATGTGCTGGAAGTGCACAAGCCGCATGGCCTGGCCAGCCTGGCGGAGCGGCATGTAGGGCGCAGCGGCATCAATTACGAAGATCTGTGTGGCAAGGGCGTGCACCAGATCAAGTTCAACCAGGTCGATATTGCCAAGGCCGCGGAATACTCGTGCGAGGACTCCGACCAGACGCTGGACGTGCACCGCGTGCTCTGGCCCCAGATCCAGGCCAACGACAAGCTGCGCTTTGTGTATGAGCTCGAAATGAAAAGCAGTGAAACGCTTTACCGCATCGAGCGCAACGGCGTGCTGATTGACGCCCCCACGCTGGCCAGACAAAGCGGTGAGCTGGGCGCGCGCATTGTGCAGCTGGAAGCCGACGCCCATGAACTGGCGGGCCAGCCCTTCAACCTGGGCAGTCCCAAGCAGATCGGTGAAATCTTCTTCAGCAAACTGGGCTTGCCTGTCGTCAAGAAAACCCCGAGCGGTGCGCCGAGCACCGACGAGGAGGTGCTGGAAAAACTTGCGGAGGACTATCCCTTGCCCGCCAAGATCCTGGAGCACCGCGGGCTTTCCAAACTCAAGGGAACCTACACCGACAAGCTGGCGCAGCTCGCGCATCCCAGGACGGGCCGGGTGCATACGCATTACGCACAGGCGGTTGCCGTTACCGGGCGCCTGTCGAGCAACGATCCCAACCTGCAGAACATTCCGGTGAAAACGGCGGAGGGCCGCCGCGTGCGCGAAGCCTTCGTCGCACCGGCCGGCAGCGTGATCGCCAGTGCCGACTATTCGCAGATCGAACTGCGCATCATGGCCCACCTCAGCGAAGACGAGGCCTTGCTGCGCGCCTTCACCGAGGGGCTTGACGTGCACCGCGCCACAGCGGCCGAGGTGTTTGGGGTTGCGGTGGAACAGGTGAGCAGCGAACAGCGCCGCTACGCCAAGGTCATCAACTTCGGCCTGATCTACGGCATGAGCAGCTTTGGCCTGGCGCGCAACCTGGGCATCGAGACCAAGGCGGCGGCTGCCTACATTGACCGCTATTTTCAGCGCTACCCCGGCGTCAAGAACTACATGGACGAAACGCGCCTCTCCGCCAAAAGCAAGGGCTATGTGGAGACCGTGTTCGGCCGGCGCCTGTATTTGCCCGAGATCAACTCACCCAACGGCCCGCGTCGTGGCGGCGCAGAACGCGCGGCCATCAACGCGCCCATGCAGGGCACCGCGGCCGACCTGATCAAGCTCAGCATGGTCAAGGTGCAGGAGGTGCTCGACGCCGAGAAGCGCGCCACCAAAATGATCATGCAGGTGCACGATGAACTGGTGTTTGAAGTACCCGAGGCGGAAGTCGAATGGGTGAGGGTCGAGATCCCCCGCATCATGGCGGGCGTGGCCGACCTCAGGGTACCGCTGCTGGCCGAGATCGGAGTCGGCCCGAACTGGGACAAGGCGCACTGAGCCTGCTACGCTAGCGCCAATACGTTTCAGTCAAGGACCCGTGAAGCTCCCTCCCCTTCTGGGGGAGGGTTGGGGTGGGGGCCAGCGACGACCGAGTCAGCACGGTGGCCCGACGCCCACGCCGTGAGCCCCCATCCCGGCCTTCCCCCAGCGGGGGAAGGAGATGATCGGCACTGCATGCGGCGTGCTAACGGAACCGTATTGACACTAGCGCGACACGGGAGGCAGCATGCCGGTCGCCAGACCGAGCGACAGCGCCTCGGGCGCGCCCAGCGTCTCGTGACTGCGGCAGGTGGCCTGGCGGATCTTCTCGTACAGCGAGGTCGCCGTTGGCAATGGCAGCATGGCGCGCAGGTAGCGCAGCAGCGTGAGCTGCTGGCCGGGGCTGAGTTCGGTCGCACAGGTTGCCTGACCGAAATCCAGGTCCGGGCGGACCTGCGACAGCAGCAGGCGGGCCGGCGGGATGCTTTCGGGCAGCAAGCGCTGGCGGCCTGCGGCAAGTACCAGCACGCAGGGTGTGTGGCAGTAGCTGCCGGGAAGCAATTCGGTGTTGAATTGGCGGTTTTTCAGCATGGAGCCGAGCGTGATGGCAGGGCCGATGTCCCCGCCTTGCAGGTCCAGGGCCATGATCTTTTGCTGGCAGCGATGGTGCTCCATCTCGTACAGGGCCTGGTTCATGAGCGCGACGGCGTCGGGAGGGAACTCGCCGCGCCACTGCAGCTTGCAGGTCTGGCCCTGTACCTGCAACTCAAGTCGGCTGTCGCCAATGCGCAGCAAGAGCGGTGTCTGGCTGTTGCCGGCCGGGGCCGGCGCTTGCGCGCCACGCCCTGCGGGTGGCAGAGGGGCGGCACAACCGGCAAGGACCAACAAGCCGAAAATGGCCACCCAGCGGGTCAATTGCAACAGGACAGCAGGCATGCCCGGGGCTCTGAACTCAGAAAGGGGAGTGACAGGTGTAGCAGGGGAAAACATGGAGGCTCTCTTTCTCGACGGACAACGCTTTCACGGGTGCTTCGTTAGCTTCGCAAACTTTGTTGGCGGGCACGCCGAAAGAGACCTTGAATTCGTCGATGTTCATATAGCTTGGCGTAAAAGCGATGGGCCCTGGAAGTTGCGATGCGGACTGCTCGCCAGGACCATGGCCAGTTCGCGCTATTTTGCACCAGGCTTTCGGCTGGAACCCTCGCGCGCCGGGACGGGCCAATAAGCCGAGAATACGGCGCATGACAGACATCAAGACTTACGGCATGTCCGAGCGCGCGGACCACCTCGACTTTGACATCCGGTCGCAACTGGTGCGGCCGCCGCTGGTGCGCCCGCATCGGCACGAATACTTCCAGGTCCAGATCAGCCTGCAAGGCGATACCGAGCAGAATGTGGCCGGTACCGTACGGCCCTTCCGGCGCGGTTACCTCAGCTTCATCCTGCCCTACCGCGTGCATGTGATTCCGCACCCCGAGGGTTCGCGCTACGTCATCATCAACATGGCGCAGCAGTTCCTGCGGCCGGGGCTGGATGTGGATCCGCTGGATCTGGAAGACGTGCCGCTGACCAGGGCGCCCGAGCTGGCGCCGTTTCTCTTTCAGGAATACACAGACTTTTATTTTTCGGAGGACGAGTTTGCTGACATTGAGGCCCTGCTGGACAAGCTGGCGCATGAAAACGCCAACCGCCGCTTCGGCTCGGTAGAAATCATCCGCGGCCTGATGCTGCAACTGCTGGGGCTGACCTGCCGCAAGTTTGAAGCCGACCTGCTGCGCTTTTCGGCCAGCCAGGCGCAGCAGGGCAGCCGGCGCGCCAGCCTGCAACGGGCGGTGCGCTACATCCGCGAACACCTGGCCGGCGAGGTCACGCTGGCCGATGCCGCTGCGGCGGCCTTTTTGTCCCCCAATTACCTCGCGCATCTGCTCAAAAAAGAAACCGGCAAGACCTTCACCGATCTGGTGACGGAGCGACGCCTGGAGTTTGCGCAGGAATTGCTGGCGCACAGCAGCCAGCGCATTGCCGCAGTGGCCCATGCGTCGGGCTTTGCCGATGAGGCCTATTTCGCGCGGCGCTTTCGCCAGCGCTTCGGCCAGACGCCCCGGGCCTTCCGCGACAGTGTGCGCGCCAAGATTTCCGGCGCAGCCTGAGAATCTTTAAGTCCCGCTGCAGCGCAACACCGCTGCATTGAATCGTCCGGTAAATGCGTAATTGCGTCTGCCTGCACGCGGCGTGCCCGCCCTAAGCTCAGTGGCTGGAGAAAAAACACGCTGACAACAAGCTCCAGCTTTCATCAATCCCAGGAGACACACATGACAAAACCAGACATGAGCAAACGAGGAATTCTGCAAACAGGCGCCCTGATGGCGACAGGCGCCGTCGTCGGCTGCGCCACGCCCGGCACGGCGGCCAATGCGCCGGCCACGCCTTTCACGGTGGCCGACACCTATGTCCCCATCGCGGGCAGTACCGAGATGTTTCCGGTGCGCCGCATTTACTGCATTGGCCGCAACTACGCGGCCCACGCAATCGAAATGGGCTCCGACCCCACCCGCGAGCCGCCTTTCTTTTTTCAAAAACCCACGGATGCCATCCAGGTGGTGCCACCGGGCCAGGTGGCTGACCACGCCTACCCCACGCTCACCAAAAACTACCACTACGAAGTCGAGCTGGTGGCAGCCTTGTCCAAGGGCGGGCGCAACATTCCGATCGACAAAGCGCTGGAACATGTTTATGGCTACGCACTGGGCCTGGACATGACACGCCGCGACCTGCAGCGCGGCATGGGCGACCAGAAAAAGCCCTGGGAAATCGGCAAGAGCTTTGACCGTTCAGCGCCCATAGGCCCCATCCATAAAGTCGCGCAGACCGGCCACTACACCAAGGGCGCGATCTGGCTCAAGGTCAACGGCCAGGTCAAGCAGCAGGCCACGCTGAACCACATGATCTGGTCGGTAGCCGAGCAGATCTCCAGGCTGTCCGAAGCGTTTGAGCTGTTTCCCGGCGACATCATTTACTCGGGTACGCCGGAAAACGTCGGGCCTGTCGTCAAGGGCGACGTGATTGAATGCCACGTTGATGGCCTGCCGGAGTTGAGCGTCAAGATCGTGTGAGCCGGCGTTTTCTGCGGTTTGGGTCTGCTCCGGCAGGAACTTCCGCAGCCGCACGAGCCCCGACTGCGTGCTTCAAACCACTCCTTCTACGGAAATCACCATGCTGAACAACGACCAGAAAAACGACTTCGATGCCTTGCTGCCGGGGCTGGCCAGCGAAGCCGGCACCAGCCGCCGCACTGCGCTGAAAGCCGCCCTGGGTGCGGGTTATGCCGCTGCCACCCTGCCCATCATGGCGCAGACGGCCATCAAAACCTCGTCAGAAGGGCTCAAAACCGGCGAAACCACCTATGAGGTCAACGGCTTCAAGGTGCCAGCCTTTTTTGCCGCCCCGGCTGGCAAGACCAACCTGCCCGTGGTGCTGGTGGTTCAGGAAGTTTTTGGCGTCCACGAATACATTGCCGACACCGCCCGCCGCTTTGCCAGGGCCGGCTACCTGGCCATCGCGCCCGAGTTGTACGCGCGCCAGGGCGACCCCAGCACCTACAACGAGATCGGCAAGCTGATAGCCGAAGTCGTCAACAAGGTGCCCGACGAACAGGTCATGGCCGACCTGGACGGCGCCGTCAAGTGGGCCGGCGCCAACGGCGGCAATACCGGGAAGGTGGGCATCACCGGCTTTTGCTGGGGTGGCCGCATCACCTGGCTGTATGCCGAGCGGAGCAAAAACGTCAAGGCAGCCGTCGTCTGGTATGGCCGCCTGGTCGGTACTCCGTCAGCGCTCACGCCCAAGCATCCGCTAGACCTGGCGGCCAGCCTGAAGGCGCCGGTGCTGGGACTCTATGGCGGACAGGACGGCGGCATTCCGCTGACCACCGTGAACCAGATGAAAGACGCACTGGCCGAGGCAGCAGCCAAGGGCAACACCGTCGCCAAAGCCAGCGAGTTTGTGGTGTATCCGCAGGCGCCCCATGCTTTCCATGCCGACTACCGCCCCAGCTATCGCAAGGACGCGGCTGACGACGGCTTCAAGCGTGCGCTGGAGTGGTTCAAGATGCAAGGCGTCGCCTGAGCGCATGAGCTGACGCCAGGGGGCCTGGGCGCGTGCGCCCCGGCGCTGACCGAGCCGCCGCCTCATGGGTCGGCGGCTTTTTCACGCGCCCCTCTTGACACGCTTGATAAGATAAAGATCAACCCCGGACGGCGGCAGCAACGCCGCATCCGGGGTTTTGCCATCTGTGGTGTAACCTTCGGGGTTGCCTCTACAGGTATCAGGTAATCAATCAGGGCTGCGGCCCAATAAAAACGGGCGTGAGTAGCTATGACTTTGGTAGCAATTTTGGTGGGAACGCTGGCCGCGGGCATTGGCAGCGTGTGGCTGGCGGCCTTGCTCAGCTTTGGCATGCTGGCCCGTTACACCCAGCACATGCTCAGTCTGGCCGCAGGCGCGCTGCTGGCCACCGCCTTCATGCACCTGTTGCCCGAAGCGTTTGAGAGCCAGGCCGGCGCCAAGGAGCTGTTTGCCACCTTGCTGGTCGGGCTGGTGTTCTTCTTCCTGCTCGACAAGGCCGAACTGTGGCACCACGGCCATGAACACCACGATGGCGAACACCACGAGCCCCCCCAGCCCCTCCAACCTGCCCGGCCTGCTCACGGTGCACACGCGCACCACCCTCATCGGCATGATCATCATCACCACGATCAGTCTTCACACGCCGGCGGCAAGAAGTCCGGCGGCTGGGCCGTGCTGGCGGGCGACAGCGTGCACGCCTTCGGTGACGGCATCCTGATTGCGTCGGCCTTCATGGCCGACCTGCGCCTGGGCGCCGTTGCCGCGCTGGCGGTGCTGGTCCATGAAGTGCCCCACCATATGGGCGACCTGGTGGTGCTGCGCCAAAGCTCCAACAACAACCGCCGCGCGGCTGTGGTCAAGGTATCACTGGCCGGTGCGGTGACGGCTTTGGGCGGCATGATTGGCTATGCGCTGGTCGACAAGCTGTACGACTACCTGCCTTTCTTCCTGATCGCCGCCTCCAGCAGTTTTATCTACGTCGCGCTGGCCGACCTGATTCCCCAGCTGCAAAAGCGCGTCACGGCGAAAGAAACCGCAGCGCAAATTGCCTGGCTGGTCATTGGCATCGGCATGGTGACCCTGATCAGCGGGCTTGCGCACGGGCATTAGGTGCCTGGACATGAGCACTCCCCACTCAGTCCGCAAAACCGCGAAAAACCGCGCAAAAGGTCATTGACATCGGCACACAGAAAAGACGAGCTTATGAATGAAGAATTGCAAGCATTGATCAACTCTCTTCGGGAATTCGCCAGGGAGCGCGATTGGGAGCAATTCCATTCACCCAAGAATCTTGCATCGGCCTTGACGGTGGAGTCCGCTGAGCTTCTGGAGCATTTTCAGTGGCTGACAGAAGCGCAGAGCCGTGAGCTTTCAACCGAAAAGCGCATCGCCGTGGGGGTGGAGATGGCGGATGTCTTTTTGTATCTGTTGCGCCTGTCTGATCAGTTGAATATTGACCTGGTCGAGGCGGCCAAACTGAAGCTGACATTGAACGCTGCCAAGTACCCGGTAGACAAGTCGCGTGGAAGCAGCAAAAAATACACTGAGCTTTAGAGTAAACAGGAAATAGCTGCCGGCGTTATTGAGACGCTATTCAGGCGCTATTTGTCTGCCGCCACAAATACCGCCGCAGGCCGCTCCCCCGCCAGGGCCTGCAACAGGTTGCTCGTTGCCAGCACCGCCATCGCATGCCGCGTCTCGAATGTGGCGGAGCCGATGTGGGGCAGGGCTGTCACCTTGGGGTGCGTGCGCAGTGGTGAATCCATGGGCAGCGGTTCGGTGGCGAACACGTCCAGCCCGGCGGCGCGCAGTGTGCCGTGGTCCAGGGCGTTGAGCAGGGCCTCTTCCTGCACGATGGCGCCGCGGGCGCCGTTGACGAAGATGGCGCCGGGCTTCATCAGGCCAAACTCCCGCGCGCCCATCAGGCCGCGGGTTTCATGGGACAGCGGCAGCACGGCGGCGACGATGTCAGCGCGCCGCAGCAAGTCATCAAGCGGTGTGTGCGTGGCCTTGCCGGCGAGTTCGGGCAGCTCATGGGCGACGTCCACCGGACGGCGGCTGTGGTACAGCACGGGCATGTTGAACCCCAGCGCGGCACGCCGTGCCACGGCCTGGCCGATGCGGCCGAATCCGAGGATGCCCAGCGTTTTGCCGTGCACGTCCCAGCCAAACAGGTCTTCGCCGATGTTGCGCGTCCAGCGGCCCTCGCGTACATGGCTGGCCAGTTCCACCAGGCGGCGGCTGGAGGCCATGATCAGCGAGAAGATCGTGTCAGCCGTGGTTTCGGTCAGCACGCCGGGCGTGTGGCACAGCATGATGCCGCGCGCAGCCAGGGCGGGCAGGTCGTAGTTGTCAACGCCGACGGAGACGCTGGAAATCACCTTGAGTTGCGGCGCGCTCGCCAGCAGCGAGGCAGTGATGGGGTAGCTGGAGCCGATCATGCCTTCCGCGCTGGCCAGGGCGGTGTGGAACGCGGCCAACTGCCCGGGCAGGCGCGGGTTGGCCACCGTGACCTCGTGCTCCGCCTGCAGGCGCGCCAGCTGGTCGGGCGGTAACTCGCGGAAGACCAGAACTTTTTTGCGCAGGGATGGTGAAGCTGGCGCGCCCATGATTTTTAAAGCCTTGCGGCGTTGAGTTCGGCGCGCGTCGGCAGGCCTTCGCTGTCGCCCAGCACCTGCACCGCGCGTGCGCCAATCCAGGCGCCGCGCTTCACGGCCTCGGGCACGTCCAGGCCGTCGAGCAGCGCGCTGATCACGCCCACCGCAAAGCCGTCACCGGCGCCCACGGTATCCACCACTTCGGCCACCGGAAAACCCGCCACACGGCCGCTGCCGGCTTCGCCCTCAAAGTAGGCCCCGTCTGCGCCGAGCTTGACCACGACCAGCTTCGCACCGAGCTGGCGGTAAAAGCGGGCGACGCCTTCGGGCGTGGTTTCGCCGGTCAGGAAGCGGCCTTCTTCCATGCCGGGCAGCACCCAGTCGGCGCGCGTGGCCAGGTCGTTGATGGCGTCGCGCATCAACTCGGGCGTGGCCCACAGCGTGGGGCGCAGGTTGGGGTCGAACGACACGCTGCGGCCGGCGGCGCGCATCAGATCCATGGTCTTGCGGGCAACGGGCAGGGTGGTGGCCGAGATGGCCGGAAACACGCCGGTGGCATGCAGGTGGCGGGCCGACAGCAGCCAGGCTTCGTCAATGTCATTCACGCCCATGTAGCTGGCGGCCGAGCCCTTGCGGTGGTATTCCGTCGGCGGGTCGCTGCCATCGGTGACCTTGCCCTTGAACTGGAAGCCGGTTTTTTGCGTCGCATCGCAGACCACGTGCGAGCAGTCGATGCCTTCGGCGGCCATGGCGGCCAGCAGATAACGGCCCATGGAGTCTGTGCCCAGGCGGCTGGCCCAGCCGACCTTCAGGCCCAGGCGCGCCAGGCCGATGGCGACATTGGTCTCAGCACCGGCGGTGCGCTTGTGAAAGGCCTCGGCATGCTCGAGCGGGCCGGGCCGGTCGGCAACCAGCAGCATCATGGCTTCGCCAAAAGTAATAACGTCCAGCGTACTGGTCATGAGGGGGCTCTCCTGCTGTTGGGTGAAAGCGTGGGGCCGCGGCTTTGAAGGTTTTGAAGCAGCGGGCCGGATAGACTTGATTGTGAAATCGGTTTCAGTGAATTATAAAAGAAGCATGACTTGCGCCGCAACCGGGAATCTCCAGGGTTCCCAGGCATTCTTCCCGTAAATCTGGCGGCTAGGCAGTCCGGTGAGGCACGGAGGAGCCGCGCGGCACCAGCCGGCCGGACAGCAAAATCTGGCGCGGCGGCAGGTCCAGGCCTTTGAGGCGCTCAATCAGGCAGCCGGCGGCCAGCTGGCCCAGTTCGTCGGTCGGCTGGGCGATGGTGCTCAGGCCCGGGCCCACATAAGGCGACCATTCGGTTTCGTCAAAACCCACCAGGCCCACGTCGGAGCCGAAGCGCCAGCCCAGCCGCGCCATGGCCGCCACGACTCGCAGGGTCACCACGGCGTTGCTGGAGACCACGCCAGGTGGGCGTTCGCCGGCGCGCTGGCGCAAGTCACGCAGGGCCTGGTCCAGCCCTTGCGTGTCGTCTGCCACGCTTTCAAACGTGTGGCCTGCCAGCCCTGGCGTATCCGCCGCAGACTCGCCGATAAAGTTGCGAAACGCGCTTTCGCGCTCCATGCGCGAGCTCACATCCTTCAGCGGCTCCGAGACAAAAAGCAGCTCGCGGTAGCCGGCGTCCACCAGGTGGCGGGCGCCCAGCTGCACGGCGCCGGCGTTGTCGAGCGACACGAAGTCGGCCTGCATGTCCTGGTGGCGCCGGTCCACCAGCACCACTGGCTTGCCATGGTGCGCGGCCTCGGCGGCGGCGCCGGCATCGCGCCCCAGCGTGTTCAGAATCAGCCCTTCCACCTGGTAGGCGGTCAGGGCCTCGATGGCCTCGGTCTCACGCCGGCTGTCGTTGCCCAGGTTGAACAGCATGAGCAGGTAACCGGCCTCCTGACAGGCTTTTTCGGCACCCCGCAGCACCGCCACGGAATATGGGTTGGTCACATCGGCCACCACCAGGCCAATCAGGCGCGAGCGGCCCCGTTTCAGCGCCTGGGCCATGGGGCTGGGGCTGAAGCCCAGCGCGGCGACGGCGACTTCCACGCGAGCCGCAATGTCCGGCGTGAGCAACCTCTCGCGATGGTTCAGAAACCGTGACACCGTGGCTTTGGAGACACCCGCCTCCCGCGCCACATCAGCGATGGTGGCGCGGGCCGAAGGCTGCGCGGCGGAAATAGGGTGCAAAGTTTTCTTGCCGGTCATGGGGTGGGGATGGCAGGTTCTGAAACCAGTTTCAGCGAATGGTAGCACCAGTCTGTTCCTCAATGGCTGTCGATCTGACGCGAGATTTGACGAATGGTGGCGCTCGGCCCGAACTGATGGGCCAGAACCACTTTCCTGCGGATTTTTTTTTGGGGGGTCGGCGGTTAGTAGCGCCACCGCGCCGTGTCAGCCGGCAGCTGACAAACACAGGGCCTGGCCGCCTATAACTCCGGGCGGCGGCTGGCGCGAATATTCCATGTAGCTCCATGCAACTTCCATGCAAACCAGCCAAGGAACCGCCATGAATCTGAATCTGAATCCGCACCCGGCTTCGGAAGCCGAACATTTTGCTGGCCGGCGGACTGCTCGTGCGCCTGAAGCCCCGGCCAAGGTCCGCAGCCGCCATCCCCTGTTGCGGGCATGCATTGCCTTTTTGATTGCGGCACTGGCCAGCATGGCCGCCTCTGCTGTGGTGCACAACATGCTGCCATCCATGCTGGCTGGGGGGTGATGGTGGCCGCCTCCAGCCCCTCTCTTGATCGCGGTGTGCCCATCGGAACGGGGTCGTCCGATGAGCCTGCGCAGGTTAGCGGGGCAGATACGCCGGTGGCCGCTGCTGACAGTGCGGTCCCGGAAAGAGGGCCCCGCAGCCTGTCAAGAAACCATGAAGAGCCGGAACTCAGGAGCGAGCCCGACCTTCCCTCGGACGGCCCTGATGAGGAAGGGGAGGCCATGATCCGCGAATTGCCGCTCCGGCCCGAGTTGTCTGATCCGCCCGCACAGCCCGAACCCGAACCGACGGAAAAGAAATAGCCATGGCCACCAGCCCTGATGTGCCGCCACCCGAGCCCGTACCACCGTTGTCCACGCCGCCTGATCCCGGTGAGGTGCAGCCCACGCCCATGCCCATCGACATCGGATAAGGACCAACCGGCGCAAGGCCGTCTTCCTGCGCGTCATGGTCATGGAGTAGCGCTTACCGGCAATACCGCGCGCCGGCCCCTGTCGTGCGGAGCCGCGGCGCAACACGACCGGAAGCCAAAAGGCGGACGCAGTCTAGGACTTGCGGCCCGAGCCTGATTTTTTCCCGCCGCCGGTGGTTTTGTTCACTGTGGCCCAGGCACGTTTTTCGGCTGTGGCTTTGCTGACGCCCTGTTTTTCATAGCCTTCCCCGATATGTTCGGCCTGGCGTTTTTGCTTGTCGGTGTAGCTTGACTTGTCTCCGCGTGGCATGGCGCTCTCCAGGGTTAGGGTGAGGGGGACTTGCGCTCTTTATGAAATCACCTTGCCGCGGCGGCGGTGTCAACCAGTATTGACGCTGCGTGTAGGACAAGTATCCATGCAGGCCGTTGAACCGGCGCACCGGCATGACCCTCTGAGGACCAGGCGGGCGTTGACGCAAGGCCGCTATGAGCCAGCCGGGCTCCCGGTCATCCTTTTCAAAGTTGAGGCGAAAAAACGGGGCGACTATCGCCCCGCTGTCAGGCTGTGCAAGCGGGAGGTCAGCTGCGGCCGCTCTGATTACCCCCTGGGTTGCCTGGCTGATCGATTGTCTGATTGCCTTTGTCCGCCTGGCTGCTGCCCTGGTTTCTGCTGCGGTGACCGCCGCTGGCCTGGCCTCCTTTGCGGCCCGCCTCGCTGGCTTCCTCGGAGGTGAACTGATGGGCCTTGCCGCTCTGGTGCGCAGCCTTGCCCCCTTCGCTGGCAATTTCCCGCTGACGTTGCGGGTCCATCGCGGCGAAACCTCGCTCGGACTTGCCGCTGCGCTGGCTGTCGCCCCGGTTATCCCCCTGGTTCTGGTTACCCTGGTTGCCTTGATTCCCTTGGTTGCTGGAAGCCATTAAAAAGTCTCCTTCAGGATTGAAACAACGCTTTGACTGACGAATTACTCCGGTCGCGTTGCTGTTGAAGTGGCGGGCACCAWTGCCCGCCACACTTTCAATTTAGGGGTGCCAGGGGGAGCTATCTGTCAGTCCTGCCGGGCTGGCGATGTAGGACAGACGGAAGACGAAATTCGATGCAAATCCCGATGGCTGGCGCGGGAATTTGCCTTGCTATCGGCCCCCAGCCCCGTCAGGCCAGGCCGCATCGGCATACAGCACAGCGACGCTGGGCGCAATAGCTGCCCGGCAGCAGGCGAAAAATCCCTACAGACGGGCAAGGCAGCGTCTCATGGGGAAAACGTGCAGTCTGGTTACATTGAAATCTGGCTGAACACCCGGCCAATCCCCGTTTAAAAAAGGAAATACCTACATGCACGCATCCAAATTGAAATCCGCTGCCACGATGGCGCTGGCCTTGTCTGCTTTGCTGGCGCTGGGCGCTTGCGGCAAGAAAGTGGACGACGCCGCCACGAAATCGACACCCTCGCCGGAGCCCATGACAAGTCCTTCCACCACGCCCGGCTCCACAGGTTCCACCAGCGGTTCTACCGGGTCTACGGGTTCTACCGGTTCCAGTGGCGGCGCCATGTCGGGCAGCACCCCCATGGGAACCGATACGACGGGTTCAGCAGCGACTCCCCCGGCATCGGCAGCCAGCGGCGCCCGCAACTGATTCGTCGCTGGATCGTCCCGCAGCGCAGGATGAGAAAGCTGCCAGAAAACTCCAGGGCGTTGTGCGCGCCACGGCGTTTTTTCAGCAGGGCCTGAAGGGTTTCAGCCCTGCGCCACCGGCCGGTCCGGGTCGCTGCACCAGTCGCTCCAGCTGCCCGCATACAGGCCTGTGCGACCCAGACCCGCGACTTCCATCGCGATCAGGTTGGGCACCGCACTGACACCGCTACCGCAGTGGTGAACGACGGTGGCCGGATCGCGCTGGCCCAGCAAGGCTTCAAACTCGGCTTTCAGTTGCGCTGCCGGTTTGAATTTGCCGTCGGCGCCGAGGTTCTGGCTGAAAGGCCGGTTCAGCGCACCGGGAATGTGGCCGGCCACCGGGTCCAGTGGCTCCACCTCGCCCCTGAAACGGGGTGCGGCACGTGCATCTATCAGTGTCTGGCCGGGGCGTCCGAGCCGTTCGGCCACGGTCTGCGCATCGACGAGCTTGGCCCGCGCAGGGGAGAGCAGAAAAGTCGCCGCAAAGTGCGCGGGTTCTTCGCCGCTGTTGACGTCGCCTCCCGCTGCCTGCCAGGCCTGCAGCCCGCCATCGAGCACCGCCACCCTGTCGTGGCCGGCCCATTTGAGCATCCACCACAGCCGGCCGCAGTAGTTGGCACCATTGCGGTCGTAGACGACGGCCTGCATGTCATTGGCAAAGCCGACGCTGGACAGCCAGGTGGCAAATTTTTCACGATTGGGCAGCGGGTGGCGCCCGCCTGAAGCGGGGGCGTCGGCGCCGGTGGCCGTGATCACGCCATGGGCGCCCGGCACCCCGTGCCTGGCGGTCAGGGCCTTGTCCAGGTCGGCGTACACGGCGCCGGGAATGTGCGCCTCCAGGTATTGCTGTTCTCCAGCGTGCGGCTGCATCAGGTCAAAGCTGCAGTCAAACACGCGCAGGCGTTGGCCCCGGGCCATCAGCCCCTGCAGCCGCTCCGCAGAAATCAGGGTGGTGTAGTTCATCTCAATGCTCCTTCACTTGCAGGTCAATGCTCTTCGGCGGGCGCGTTAGGTGCCGCATTTGCCCGCAGCACGGTGGCAACAATCGCGCTGACAATAATGAGCGCCATGCCGGCCCAACCCATCAGGGGAATATTGTCGCCAAACAGGATCAAGCTGTAGAGCGCCGCAAACACAATGCCAGAGTACTGCAGGTTGGCGACCATCAGGGTTCCGCCATGGCCATCGGAGGTGGAAGACATCGAATACGCCTTGGTCATGGCCAGTTGGCCGAGAGAAGCCAGAATTCCCAACGGGGGCAGCCAGAGCGCATGTTGCCAGTGCCAGGGCGAAATCCCCGTGACCAGCATGCCCAAGGCGCCAGCCACCGTAGTACCCACTGCAAAATAAAATACTGTACGCGTTTCGGGCTCACCCATGCGCGAAATCGCCATCACCTGCATGTAGGCAAATGCGGCCCCCAGTCCGGACAGCAGTCCCACGAGGCCGGCAAGGGTCTGGTTCTGGTCCATGGCGGGGCGCAGCAGCATGACCACGCCGGCGAAGCTGGCGAGAATTGCCAGTACCAGCGGGCCCTGGCTGGTTCCCCGCTTGTTGGGGCGACCGAGCATGAGCGAGCCGCCCACCAAAAACGCGGCAATCCAGACGCTGCTCATGTAGTTGAGCGTCATGGCGGTGGCCAGCGGCAGGTGTGCAATGGCATAAAACCAGGCCGACAGCGCCACCACGCCGACAACGCTTCGCCACGCATGCATGGCGGGCACGCTGGTGCGCAGGGAGGTGCCGGCGGCGCGGGCATAGGCGGCCATGAAAAGAATGCCCAGCACGCCGCGGTAAAACACCAGCTCGGCGCTGTTGAAGTGCTGGGAGGCGTACTTGACGCAAACTCCCATCGTGGCAAACAGGAACGAGGAGGCGATCATCCAGACGGCTTGCATCGTGTGTGGTCGTCCGCAGATTTTTCAGGCGTAAAAAAAGGCCGTAACCCGGTACGGGTCCGGGTTGGCAGCCATCAAGTGCATAGCGAGGGGCATGCCCTCAGATCATTTGCGTGGTTTTGCTGGCGCCCATTTCGCGGCGATACCACTCGTGAAAGTGCTGCATGCCGTCTTCCATGGGGCTCTGGTAGGGGCCGAACTCGTTGTCGCCGCGCTGCATCAGCGCCTTGCGGCCGGCGTCCATGCGCAGCGCGATTTCGTCGTCCTCCACGCAGGTTTCCATGTAGGCGGCCTGCTGCGCTTCGATGAACTCGCGCTCGAAGGCGCAGATTTCCTCGGGGTAGAAAAACTCGACCACGTTGAGTGTCTTGTCGGGGCCCTGCGGGTGCAGCGTGCTGACCACCAGCACATGCGGGTACCACTCGACCATCACGTGCGGATAGTAGGTGAGCCAGATCGCGCCGTATTTGGGTGCCACGCCCTGGCGGTATTGCAGCACGACGTCATGCCATTTTTTGTAGGTGTCGGTGCCGGGCTTGCCCAGCTTGTCGGACACGCCCACGGTTTGCACCGAGTAACTGGGTTTTAGTTCCCAGCGCAGATCTTCCGTGGTGACAAACCCGCCTAGCCCGGGGTGGAAAGGGCCCACATGGTAGTCCTCAAGGTAGACCTCGATAAAGGTCTTCCAGTTGTAGTTGCATTCATGCAGGTGGACCTTGTCCAGCTGGTAGCCGGCAAAATCCAGGTCGGCCCTTGTGGCCAGCTGCGACATCTCGCCGGCGATGTCCCGGCCGTTGTCTTCGAACACCAGGCCATTCCAGGTGGTGGTTTTGTAGCGGTTGAGGTTCAGGCAGGGATCAATTTCGAAGTGCGGTGCGCCGATCAGTTCGCCCGAGGTGTTGTAGGTCCAGCGGTGCAGCGGGCACACGATGTTGCTGTCGGCCCCGTTGCCCAAAGAGCCGCGCCCCTGCAGCATGGTCGACTGGCGATGCCTGCAGACATTGGAAATCAGTTCAATGCCTGACCTGTTGCGCACCAGTGCGCGGCCTTCACCCTCATGGGGCAGCGCATAAAAGTCGCCCAGGTTGGGTACCGCGAGCTCATGGCCCAGGTAGCGCGGCCCGCGGGCAAACAGCTTTTGCTGCTCCCGCTGGTACAGGCCGGTGTCAAAGTAGCTGGAGATGGGGAGCTGGCTGGTGGCCTGCAGCAGGCGAAGGCTTAGATCAGACATGCAATTTTGGTGGACATGCCGCAGCAGGCGGGCTTGGGGGGCAGGTAAATCGGCAGGCTGGGCAACCGCCAATGGGGGGAACAAAGCTGGAGGGCTGCACTGCGGGCCCGAGGCGACGTTATCAAGTGCTGTTATCGAGAACTATTATCAATTGTACCCCTGTGGGGGGTGGGGGGATATTCCCAACCCGTCATCGGATAATAGTGTTGTGCCTCCGAGAACCCGCCGGGGAACCTAAAACGGACCTGCAACGGCCTAAAATCACACCTCCACCCAATTACCATGGCCAAAAGCTCCCCTTCTCCTGTCCCTGCCGCTGCTTCAGCAACCAGCGGATCATCGGCGCCTCCATTACCTGCCAGCTATGAAGCTGCCCTGCAGGAGCTTGAGGGGCTGGTGGCTGGCCTCGAGTCGGGCCAGTTGCCGCTGGACCAACTGCTCACGGGCTACCAGCGTGGGGCGCAGTTGCTGAAGTTTTGCCGCGACAAGCTTGAGACCGTGGAAACCCAGATCAAGGTCCTGGAGGGCACGGAACTCAAGCCCTGGGTACAAGAGTAGGGCGAGAGTAAGAGTAATTTCCAGGGTCACCCCTGAATACAAGTCATCAGAGACCATACAGAGACCATAGCTTGAACGCCCCTGAAAAACTGCCTTTGTTCACGTTGAGCGCCTGGAGCGCACAGCAGCTTGAGACCATCGAGCAGGCCTTGTCCCGCTGGGTGGCTTGCCCGACCGATGCGCCGGCACCCGCAGGCCTGGGCGATGCCATGCGTTATGCCGTGCTCGACGGCGGCAAGCGCCTGCGTCCGCTGCTGGTGATGGCTGCCTGCGAAGCCGTGAACGGCAATACCGGTGCTGCGCTGCGCTCAGCCTGTGCGGTCGAGCTGATTCATGCGTACTCGCTGGTGCATGACGACATGCCGTGCATGGACAACGACGTGCTGCGCCGTGGCAAACCGACGGTGCACGTCAAGTTCGGCGAGGCGCAGGCGCTGCTTGCGGGTGACGCCCTGCAAGCGCTGGCCTTTGAATTCCTCACTCCCGACGATGGCTCGGTGAATGCCGCCACGCAGGCACGCCTGTGCCGCATGCTGGCGCAGGCCGCGGGCTTTCAGGGCATGGCCGGTGGTCAGGCGATAGACCTGGCCAGTGTGGGCCTGCCCTTGACGTCCGGGCAACTGCATGAAATGCACCGCCTCAAAACCGGCGCACTGCTGCAGGCCAGCGTGATGATGGGCGCGGCCTGCGGCGCCGCACCGCTCGCCGCGCAACAAGCTCTGCGTGATTACGGCGCGTCGGTCGGCCTCGCATTCCAGGTGGTGGACGACATTCTCGATGTCACCGCCGACTCGGCCACGCTGGGTAAAACAGCCGGCAAGGACGCGGCCCAGGACAAGCCCACTTTTGTCTCGCTGATGGGACTGCAGGCGTCCAAAGACTACGCGCAGCAATTGCTGGGCAAGGCGCTGACCAGTCTTGATGCCAGCGGGCTTGGCAACACCGATGCATTGCGCGCGCTGGCCGACATGCTGGTCAATCGCCACCACTAGGATCCGGGAGCCGGGGACCGGCCTCGCCATAACAGACACACCACGATGTACCCATTGCTCGAAACCATCAACAGCCCCGCAGACCTGCGCAGGCTGCCCCGCGCCCAGCTCAAGGCCCTGGCTGACGAGTTGCGAGCCTTCGTGCTCGACAGCGTTTCCAAGACCGGTGGGCATCTGAGCTCCAACCTTGGCACGGTGGAACTGACGGTGGCGCTGCACTATGTTTTCAACACGCCCGAGGACCGGCTGGTCTGGGATGTGGGCCACCAGACCTATCCGCACAAAATCCTCACGGGGCGGCGCGATCGCATGGGCAGCCTGCGCCAGTTCGGCGGTTTGTCGGGTTTTCCGCGCCGGGACGAGAGTCCGTACGACACCTTCGGCACTGCGCATTCCTCGACCTCGATTTCTGCCGCGCTGGGCATGGCGCTGGCCGCCCACCAACAGGGGGAAGACCGCCATGCGGTCGCCATCATCGGTGACGGTGCCATGAGCGCCGGCATGGCCTTTGAAGCCCTGAACAACGCGGGCGTGCATGACGACTGCAAGTTGCTGGTGGTGCTCAACGACAACGACATGAGCATCAGCCCGCCCGTCGGAGCCCTGAACCGCTACCTGGCGCAATTGATGAGCGGCCGCTTTTATGCGTCGGCCAAAAATGTCGGCAAGCAGGTGCTCAGGGTGGCGCCGCCGCTGCTTGAACTGGCCAAACGCCTGGAGGCGCATGCCAAGGGCATGGTGGTGCCCGCCACGCTGTTTGAAAATTTCGGATTCAATTACATCGGACCGATTGACGGCCATGATCTGGAGTCCCTGATTCCCACGCTGGAAAACATCAAGCACCTCAAGGGCCCGCAGTTTCTGCACGTCGTCACCAAGAAAGGCCAGGGGTACAAGCTGGCCGAAGCGGACCCGGTGGCCTACCATGGCCCCGGAAAATTTGACCCGGCCATGGGCCTGCAGAAATCCAGCGCACCCGCCAGGAAAACCTTCACGCAGGTGTTCGGCCAGTGGCTGTGCGACATGGCGGAGCAGGACAAGCGCCTGGTTGGCATCACACCCGCGATGCGGGAAGGCTCGGGCATGGTGGAGTTTCACAAGCGCTTCCCGGGGCGCTACCACGACGTGGGCATTGCCGAGCAGCATGCGGTGACCTTTGCAGCCGGCATGGCCTGCGAAGGGCTCAAGCCAGTGGTCGCGATTTATTCGACCTTTTTGCAGCGTGGCTATGACCAGCTGATTCACGACGTGGCGCTGCAAAACCTGCCGGTGGTGTTTGCACTCGACCGCGCCGGCCTGGTCGGCGCCGACGGTGCCACGCATGCGGGCGCCTACGACATTCCGTTTTTGCGCTGCGTTCCCAACATGAGCGTGGCGTGTCCGGCCGATGAGAACGAGTGCCGAAAGCTGTTGAGTTCGGCGTTTGAGCAAAACCATCCGGTGGCCGTGCGCTATCCGCGCGGTGCGGGCGCCGGCGTCGAGCCCGAGCCGGGCCTGCAGCCGCTGCCCTTTGGCAAAGGCGAGATTCGCCGCGAAGGTTCAGGCATCGCGATCCTGGCGTTTGGCACGCTGCTCTATCCTGCCTTGCAGGCGGCCGAGAAGCTGGGTGCCACCGTGGTCAACATGCGCTGGGCCAAGCCGCTGGATACCGAATTGCTGCTCAAGGTGGCGGCTGGCCACGAGGCACTGGTCACGCTGGAAGAGGGCGCCATCATGGGCGGGGCCGGCAGTGCCGTGGGCGAAGCGTTGCAGGCCGCCGGCCTCGTCAAACCGCTGTTGCACCTGGGCCTAAAGGACGAATTCATCGAGCATGGCGACCCCGCCAAGCTGCTGGCGCTGCAAGGCCTGGACGCGGCCGGTATTGAAGCGGCCATTACCGCGCGCTTTGCCGCGCTGCTGGAGTCCGGCAAGCCTGCCAAGCCGGCACTCAAGTCGGTCGCCTGAGTTCTCACATCTCTTCACTGGTTGAATCTAGTGTGGTGTTGCACGCTATCCGGTACATAAAACCGCGTCTTTTTGCCCATGGCGGCGTTGCAAATCCTCGCAATAGTGGAACTATTGCTGTGGTTTGCGCCTTGCCCTGAACAAAAATCCATCGGTTTTATTTGTACCGTCAAGCATGCAACACCACACTAGCGTCCAGTTTTCTGCAGGATGCCCTCGATACCTCAGGGTGAACGGCGGAGAAGGCGAACGCGAGGTTTCTACATTCCAGCCGGGGCCGCGGAACCGGCTTCGCTGGGCCGCAGGCGCAGCGGCCCCCTCGGGGGGGCAGAGAGCTACGCGCAGCGAGCGAACGTGGGGCCACGCCGACAGCTTCCCGTCAGGTCTTCGAGGGTAAACCCGAGGGGGTGCAGTACGCCCCATTTTTACAATTCCCGAGGTCTTAGCAAACTGCGCCACTGGCCAATCTGGCCAGTGCAGATTTCAATTCACAACTCGGAGTAAATCCTGATGGATCGTCGTTCCCTCATCAAGCATGCCGGCATTGCGGGCGTTCTGGCCGCTGGCGTCGCGCCTGCTGTTCACGCACAGGCCGCGGTTCGCTGGCGCCTCGCCTCGAGCTTTCCCAAGTCGCTGGACACCATTTACGGTGGCGCAGAAACTTTTGCCAGGCATGTCAAAGCCGTGTCCGGCGGCAAGTTTGAGATTTCTGTCCACGCTGCCGGCGAGTTGATGCCTGCTTTTGGTGTGGTCGATGGCGTGCAGCAGGGCTCGATTGAGGCTGCCCATACGGCGCCATATTACTTTTTCGGCAAGGATGAAACCTTTGCCATTGGCGGTGCGATTCCCTTTGGCCTGAACAGCCGCCAGATGAGTGCCTGGAGTTTCGAGGGCAACGGGCTGAAGCTGATGCGCGAGTTTTATGCCAGGTACAACATGATCAGTTTCCCTTGCGGCAACACCGGCGCCCAGATGGGTGGCTGGTACCGCAAGGAAATCAAGTCGCTGGCCGACATGAAGGGCCTGAAGTTCCGCGTGGGAGGTTTCGCCGGTAAAGTCATTGAACGCCTGGGCGGCGTGCCGCAGAACATTCCCGGCGGCGAGATTTATCAGGCGCTGGAAAAAGGCACCATCGATGCTGCCGAATGGATCGGCCCCTACGATGACCAGAAGCTGGGCTTCAACAAGGTGGCGCCGAACTACTACTACCCTGGCTGGTGGGAGGGCGGCTTGCAGCTCGACCTGTACATCAACCAGAAAGCGTATGACGCGCTGACGCCCGAGTTCAAGGCCATTGTGGAAGTTGCCAGTGCCGCAGCGCATGTGGACATGCAGGCCAAATACGACACCAAAAACCCGACGGCCCTGAAGCAGCTCGTAGGTGCCGGCGCCAAGCTCCGCCCCTTCCCGGCCGATGTCATGAACGCGGCCTTCAAGGAATCCATGAAGCTCTATGAAGAGCTGTCCGCCAAGAATGAGAATTGGCGCAAGGTGTATGCGGACTACGCGAAGTTCCGCGGCGACCAGAACCTGTGGTTCCGCTTCACCGAAGCAACGTTTGACCGTTTCATGCAGGGCCAGAAGATGTAGCACAGTGTTGCGCTTTTGAGTCGTCGAAAAACCGCAGCAAGCTGCGGTTTTTTTATGAGCGTCTACGGGTAAAAACCGGGGTCCGGTGATTTTTAAACTGACAAAATGTCGAGGCTTCGCCTGATCGTTACAGGTTGTCTTGCAATGTCTTGACCTCCTGAGCACGGTTCTGGCGAATCAAGGTCTAGCAAAACATTACATAACGTTCTAGGAGAGACTTCATGGATCGTCGTTCCCTTATCAAAAATGCCGGCTTGGCCGGTGTGCTGGCAGCCGGTGTCGCACCCGCAGTGCATGCGCAGGCTGCCATTCGCTGGCGGCTGGCTTCGAGCTTCCCCAAGTCGCTGGACACCATTTTTGGTGCGGCTGACATCTTCGCCAAATCCGTCAAAGCCATGTCGGGCGGCAAGTTTGAAATCTCGGTGCATGCCGCTGGCGAATTGATGCCGGCTTTTGGCGTGGTCGATGGCGTACAGCAGGGCTCCATTGAATGCGCCCACACAGCGCCTTACTATTTCTTTGGCAAGGACGAAACCTTTGCGCTGGGCTGCGCCATTCCTTTCGGCCTGAACAGCCGCCAGATGACGGCCTGGATGTACGAGGGCAACGGCATGAAGCTGATGCGCGAGTTCTACGCCAAGTTCAACATTATCAATTTCCCCGGCGGCAATACCGGCGCCCAGATGGGTGGTTGGTACCGCAAGGAAATCAAGTCGCTCAAGGACATCAAGGGCATGAAAATGCGCATCGGTGGCTTCGGTGGCAAAGTGCTTGAGCGCATTGGCGGCGTGCCCCAGAACATTCCTGGAGGCGAGATTTATGCCGCGCTGGAAAAAGGCACGATCGACGCCGCCGAATGGGTGGGTCCGTACGATGACCAGAAGCTGGGCTTCAACAAGGTGGCGCCCAACTACTACTACCCAGGCTGGTGGGAAGGTGGTCCCCAGTTGGACTTCTTCATCAACAACAAGGCATTTGAAGCACTGTCCCCGGAAAACAAGGCGATTGTGGAAGCAGCGGCAGCCCAGGCCCACTCTGACATGCAGGCCAAGTACGATGCCCGCAACCCTGCTGCGCTCAAGCAGTTGGTGGGGGCCGGTACCAAGTTGCGCCCCTTCCCCAAGGACGTGATGAACGCCGCTTTCAAGGAGTCCATGGAGCTGTACAGCGAGTTGTCGGCCAAGAACGAGAACTGGCGCAAGGTCTACGCTGACTTTTCGAAGTTCCGTGCCGAGCAGCACCTGTGGTTCCGTTTCACCGAGGGCACGTTTGACCGCTTCATGCAGGAACAAAAACTGTAATTGAAGACTCCGGCCTGAGACTCCGGCCCTTTTTAAAAAACCGCATTTCGATGCGGTTTTTTTATGGGAGATTTGTCTGCGGGCGGTGACTATTTCGCGGGGAAAAGATATGTTCAAATAGGTTTCTCGCCGCCCGTGAAGTCAGAAAAAACGGGTCATGAATCCGCGTGATGGCTATCGGGTGAGGCGGAAATGAGGCAGAAAAATTGTTTTGTTTTTGTTGTTAGTTGACACATTCCCCAGGAGTACAACATGGATCGTCGCTCACTCATCAAAAACGCCGGTATCGCCGGTGTGCTGGCTGCCGGTGTTGCACCCGCGGTACATGCGCAGGCGGCCATTCGTTGGCGCCTGGCGTCGAGCTTCCCCAAGTCGCTGGACACGCTGTTTGGCGGTGCCGAGACCTTTGCCAAAGCCGTGCGCACCATGTCCGGCGGCAAGTTTGAAATCTCCACCCACGCCGCCGGCGAGCTGATGCCTGCTTTTGGCGTGGTGGATGGCGTGCAGCAGGGTTCGGTGGAAATGGCCCAAACCGCGCCTTATTACTTTTTCGGCAAGGACGAAACCTTTACGCTGGGTTGCGCGATTCCGTTCGGCCTGAACAGCCGCCAGCTCACCGCCTGGATGTACGAAGGCAACGGCCTGAAGCTGATGCGCGAGTTCTACGCCAAATACAACATCATCAACTTCCCCGGCGGCAACACGGGTGCCCAGATGGGTGGCTGGTTCCGCAAGGAGATCAAAAGCGTCAAGGACCTGAAGGGCCTGAAGTTCCGCATCGGCGGCTTCGCCGGCAAGGTCATGGAACGCATGGGTGTGGTGCCGCAGAACATTCCGGGCGGTGAAATCTACACCTCGCTTGAAAAGGGCACGATCGACGCGGCCGAGTGGGTTGGCCCTTACGATGACCAGAAGCTGGGCTTTGTGAAGGTCGCCCCGTTTTACTACTATCCCGGTTTCTGGGAAGGCTCTGCGCAACTGGATTTCTTTATCAACCAGAAGGCCTGGGACAGCCTGTCGGCTGAAAACAAGGGCATTGTCGAGGCCGCGTGCTCGCAGGCTCACATCGACATCCAGGCCAAGTACGACGCCCGCAATCCGCTGGCGCTGAAACAGCTGGTCGCCAGTGGCGCCAAGCTGCGGCCGTTCCCGACGGACATGATGAACGAAGCGTTCAAGCATTCCATGACGATCTACGAAGAAACCTCGGCCAAGAACGAAAGCTTCAAGAAGATTTACGCCGACCTGTCCAAGTTCCGGGCTGACCAGAACCTGTGGTTCCGCTTCACCGAAGGCACCTTCGACCGCTTCATGCAGGCGCAAAAGCTCTGAGGATTTCCCGCTCGCCCTCCCGCAAGTCAAAGCCGCCTTCGGGCGGCTTTTTCATGGGCGGTTGCGGAATGCCTTGAGTTCTGCAATCAGGCGTTCGAATTGGGCGATCATCTGTGGGTCGGCGGCGTAGAACACGTCGAACTTGCCCATCAGGGTACGCACATACAGCCGCGGCGCGATCAGCCAGTCCAGGCCGGGCACGCGGATCAGTTTGCCGAAGGCCAGCTCGCGCAGCTCCATCTTTTTGTTCCAGATCCACGTCTGCTGCAGCATCTGCCCGTCAAGCCGGGTGACGCTGCGCAGGATGCACCACCATGTGTAGAACATCATTGCCATCGCGGCCAGCACCCAGACCAGCATGGAAGCTGCGCCGCCCGTCACCTTGCCGCCCCACCACAGTTGTGCAAACCAGCCCGCCGCTCCGAATACCACGGCACTGGCCAGCAGCTTGAACAGGCGCGAAAAGGCGGGACCTTCGACCGCAGGGGCTCCGGAGGGCGTGAAGCGAAAGGGCGGTGGCCCCAGCGCTTCAAGAGGGGTGTTGTTCATTTCTTGAACAGCTCGTCGAGCTTCTTCTGCTCGTCGGCGGCGTTCTGGGTGTCGCGCTGACCCTGCGTTTCGCCCGGATTGAGCTCGGCAGGCTTGTCATCGATGGCTTCAGCGGGCATCTCGATCTTCACCTTGTCGATGTCGATCTTTTCCTCTTTGTCGAGAAACACGGTGACGGTTTGCGGCACGAAAATCACAATCGTCACGAGCACCAGCTGCATCGCTACCCAGGGAATGGCGCCGAGGTAGATGTCGTTGGACTTGATGGCTTTGGGAATGCGGCCTTCCTTGAACAGCGTGTCGGCAATACCGCGCAGGTAAAACAGCGCAAAGCCGAACGGTGGATGCATGAAGCTGGTCTGCATGTTCACGCACAGCAGCACGCCGAACCAGATCAGGTCAATGCCCAGCTTGTCGGCGACGGGGCCGAGCATGGGCAGGATGATGAAGGCGATCTCGAAGAAGTCGAGGAAGAAGGCCAGGAAGAAAATAAAGAGGTTGACAGCGATCAGGAAGCCGGTCTGACCACCGGGCAGGCCACTGAGCATGTGCTCCACCCATTTGGCGCCGTCCACTCCCTGAAACACCATGGAAAAGACGCGAGCGCCGATCAGGATAAACACCACCATGGCGGTCAGCCGCATGGTACCGAGCATGGCTTCCCAGATCAGCGCGCGGGTCAGTCGCTTATGCATGGCCGCCAGGATCAGCGCGCCCACCACGCCCATGGCGCCGGCTTCCGTAGGAGTAGCGATGGCGGTGTTGATTCCTGGCAGACCGCCCATGGAACCCAGCACGGCGAAAATGAGAATTGCAGACGGGATGATGCCGCGCAGGCATTTGGCCCACAGGGGCCAGCCGTTCAGGGTACGGGCATCTTTGGGCACGCCTGGTATATGGTGGGGTTTGAAGACACCCAGCATGAAGGTGTAGCCGGCAAAAATCAGCACCTGAAGGATGGAGGGGCCCCAAGCGCCCTTGTACATGTCGCCGACGGAGCGGCCCAGCTGGTCGGCCATGACAATCAGCACCAGCGACGGCGGTACCAGCTGGGTGATGGTGCCGGAGGCGGCCAGCACACCGGTGGCATAACGCATGTTGTAGCCGTAGCGGATCATTACGGGCAGCGAGATCAACGCCATGGCAATCACCTGGCCGGCGACTGTGCCGGTGATGGCGCCCAGGATGAAGCCGACAATAATGACCGAGTAGCCCAGCCCGCCCTTGGCCGGGCCAAACAGCTGACCCATGGAGTCAAGCATGTCTTCCGCCAGCCCGCACTTCTCCAGGATGGCGCCCATGAAGGTAAAGAAGGGAATGGCCAGCAGCAACTCGTTCGACAGGATGCCGAACATGTTGAGCGGAAGGTTGGACATGAAGCTGGCCGGGAACCAGCCCATCTGAATGGCCAGGAAGCCTGAGCCCAGCCCAAGTGCGGCTAGCGAGAAGGCGACCGGGAAGCCGATCAGCATGATCAGCACGAGGCCCGCGAACATGATCGGGGCAAAATTTTCCATCTGCATTTGGTGGTCCTGAGAGTATTTTTTTCTGGATGAACGATGGAGCGGGTTATTGAACCGGCTTTTCGTAGTGGGTGTCCATCTCGAACTTGCCCTGCAGGTAGCAGATGCGCTTGATGATTTCGGACAGGCCCTGGACAAACATCAGGCCGAAACCGAGCGGCAGCAGCAGCATGGCGGGCCAGCGGATCAGGCCACCGGCATTGGGCGACATCTCGCCCGACTGGTACATGCTCACAAACAGCGGCCAGCTCAGGTAGGACAACAGGCCCATGACGGGAAGCAGAAAGAAGATCAGGCCAAACAGGTCGACATAGACAGGCCCGTAACCCTTGAGCTTGCCGTAAATGATGTCGACGCGCACATGCTCATTGAGCTTGAGCACCACTGGCGCACCCAGCATGACCATGGCCGCGAACAGATACCACTGGATTTCGAGCCAGGCATTGGAGCTGATGTCCAGGCCATAACGCACGAAGGCGTTGCCGGCTGAAATCAGCGCGGCCAGCAGCACCGTCCAGGCGGCGATTTTGCCAAACCGGGTGGAAATCCAGTCATAGGCGAGGGCGAGTTTGAGTAATGCGGACACGGACTGTCTCCGAAAAGTTTTTTTTGAATGAAGAAGTGCCCGCGAGCGGTCACCAAGGCCTGAATGGTACGCTGTCTGCCTCGTGCGCCACTGAATAAAGACTGACAAAAAAGTTTCGGGTTTACCCTAGTTTTCTTGCGCTGCCCGGCCCTGTGTTCGGGCCTTATTCCGGCGCAGCAGACCGGGCGTTAGTTTTTAGTGTCAGTAGACGCTAAGGCCATGCCCCGTGGTGACCTCGCCAATCACGGCGGCCTCGCCAAAACCCTGGGCCTGAAAAATCGCCATGACCTCGGCTGCAGCATCCGGGCTGCAGGACACCAGCAAGCCGCCGGAGGTTTGCGGATCGCTGAGCAGCGCCCGGTCCACCTCGGCAAAGGAGGAGGGCAAGGTGATCTCCTGGCCATAACTGGCCCAGTTGCGCCCCGACGCGCCGGTGATGCAGCCTTGCGCCGCCAGTTCGCGCGCACCGGCGATGAGCGGGATGCGGGACCACTCGAGCCTGGCCTGCAGGCCGGCGCCGCGCGCCAGTTCCAGCCCGTGGCCGGCCAGGCCGAAGCCCGTGATGTCGGTCAGCGCATGCACGCCTTCGAGCTGGGCCAGTGCGATACCGGGCTTGTTGAGCTGGGTGGTCAGGGCGATCATGCGGGCATATCCTTCGGCGGGAAGGACTTCCTTCTTGAGCGCAGCCGACAGAATGCCGATGCCTAGGGGTTTGCCCAGCACCAGCACGTCGCCGGCGCGGGCGCCCGAGTTTTTCTTGACCCGCGAGGGGTGAACCAGGCCCATCACGACGAGGCCATAGATCGGTTCCACCGAATCAATGGTGTGGCCGCCCGCAATCGGAATGCCGGCATCGCGGCAGACATCCTGCCCGCCGCGCAGGATGGCGCCAATGGTTTCCAGCGGCAGCACGTTGATGGGCATGCCCACCAGGCCCAGCGCCATGATGGGCGTGCCACCCATGGCATACACGTCGCTGATCGCGTTGGTTGCGGCGATGCGGCCGAAGTCGTAGGGGTCGTCCACGATGGGCATGAAGAAGTCGGTGGTGGCGATCAGCGCCTGCTCGTCATTGAGCTGGTAAACGGCGGCGTCGTCAGCGGTTTCAATGCCGACCAGCAACTGTGGCGGGATCGGCAGGTTGCTGGAATTTTTGAGGATCTCGCTGAGCACGCCCGGGGCAATCTTGCAGCCACAGCCGCCGCCGTGCGAAAGGCTGGTCAATCGGGGCGTGGCGGGCGGGGTCGTTGTCGAAATCGGGTCGGGCGCATTCATGATGAGTCTTTCAGGCGGGCTGGCGGGGCGCGGTGTGAGGGGGCTGCCCCAGGGCAGAAGTCACCAAGTTTATGACAAGGCGTTTTTCCTCCCGAGGGTCAAACAGATACGCGCGCTGCCCGCATTGCTTTTGCAGCAGCGCCAGGAAATCCGGCTCAAGCGCGCAGCGCCGCACCAGCGCGGCAAGCTGTGCGTCGTCGCCCAGTGCAAAGTAGCCCGCATAGTCGGCCCCCAGCATGCCCATATTGCCGCTGATGCGCGAAGCCAGCACCGGCGTGCCCGACTGGACGGCTTCCAGGATGACGTGGGCTCCCCCCTCCATCCGGGAGCAGTTCACCAGCACATGCGCCCGCTTGATGCGCTGGCGCGTTTCCGCGCGCGGCAGGCCACCCAGCCAGCGGTAGCGTGGCGTGCGCCGCGCGGTCGCGCGGGCCGCCTCTTCAAACCGGGGCGCCAGCGCCAGGCCGATCTGGTCAAAATGAATGCCGGGCGGGTAGTCCCGGCAAGCGGCCTCCATGAAGGTCAGGGGATCCTTTTCTTCGCGCAAATGGCCGACCATCAGCGCACGGAAGCTGCGACTGGACTTGACGGCAGGCCGTAGCGCCGGGGCTGACTGGTACACCACCTGCGCCTTGCCGCGCCATGCGGCGGGCAGCGCGGCCAGGCCGGCTTCCTGCAGCACCACCAGCCGGGACGCAAGCGCCAGTGATTGCTGTGCATCGGCGTCGGTATGGATGTCGCGGTAGAGATCGGTGCCGGTCAGCACCACAATCAGTGGTTTGTCCGGGTATGCCTTCGCCCAGGCCTGGATGGAGGGGGCCGAGCGGCGGGCGTGCAGGGCGATCATGGCCTGGGGGGCGGGGCTCCGGGCCGCCAGCGCTTGCGGGGGAGACGTCCACGTCGAGGTCAATGCGATGTCACAATGACTCGATAGAAATTGGGCCCAGCGGTGCGCGGTATGCCAGTTGCCGTTGTTGGCGTCGGCCGTCGCCGGGCTTACGAGGACTACTGTTTTGGTTTCAGATTCCATACCCCACCCGTCATCCGGCTCGCCGGAAAGTTCACCCGCCATGGCCACCTCAGACCTGATCGATTCTTCCCTGATACGCAGTGCGGGGCGGGAGCTGCTGTCGCTGGCGCTGATGGATGCGCGCAATCATACGCTGCACCTCTTTGCCCAGTACCAGAAGGCGCTGGAGGGGGTGAATTTCGCCGTCCCGCAACTGGCCACGATCAATCCCCCCTTGTGGGAGCTGGGCCATGTGGGCTGGTTTCAGGAGTGGTGGATCGGCCGCAACATGCAGCGCGCGCTGGGAACGCGCTGTGAGCCCGCCCATCCCCGGCTGGCGTCCATCGAGCCGAACGCCGATCGCTGGTGGGATTCCACCCATGTGCCGCACGACACGCGCTGGACGCTGGATGTGCCCGACATGAGCGGCTGCCGTGCGTATTTGCTGGACACGCTGGAAAGCACGCTGGATTTGCTGGGCAAGGCGGCAGAGGATGACGAGGCCCTGTATTTTTACCGCCTCTGCCTCTTCCATGAGGACATGCATGGCGAAGCTTTTGTCTATACGGCCCAGACCCTGGGGCTGCCGCTGGACAGGCCTTTGCAGGAGGCCTTGACCCCGGCGCCGATGGCGGTGCGCGAACCGCTGCTGATTCCGGCGACAGTCTGGCAGATGGGCAGCGCCGGCGGGGCGCAGGGCAGTGGCTTTGCCTTTGACAACGAGAAGGCGGTCCACCCGATCAGCGTGCCCGAGTTTGAAATTGACGCGCAGCCCGTCACCTGGGCCCAGTTTGTGGAGTTTGTGGACGACGGCGGCTATGACCGCCAGGAGCTGTGGCAGGCCGAAGGCTGGCAGTGGCTGCAAGGCCAGGCGGCCGGCGAAGGCCGCCGGGGCCCGCGTTACGTGGACCAGATCGGCGTGGCCAGCGGCGCCGTCATGCAGACCCGCTTTGGCCGGCCCATGCGCATGCTGGGCAACCAGCCGGCCATGCACATGACGTGGTGGGAGGCTGACGCCTGGTGCCGCTGGGCCGGGCGCCGCCTGCCCGCCGAAGTCGAGTGGGAAGTTGCCGCCCACACGGCGGCGCGCCGTGGCTTTCGCTGGGGTGATGTGTGGGAGTGGATGGGCACGACCTTCCGCCCGTATCCGGGTTTTGCACCCGACCCTTATCGTGAATATTCCGAGCCCTGGTTTGGCAGCCACAAGGTGCTGCGTGGTGCCTCCATGGCCACCCGGGCACGCATGAAAAGCCCGAAATACCGGAACTTCTACCTGCCTGACCGCGATGACATCTTTTGCGGATTCAGGTCCTGCTCGCTATAAAAATAATAGCTTTATGCCCTTATGCCCAATAATTGACTGGGTCAGGGCTCTTTTTTATTGATTTTTTCCTTGCGGTAGTTCCACCACGGCAGGGTGGCACGCAGGGACAGCACCTTGCCGCTCTGGGCCAGATCGCCGTGGTAGCCCGGCAGCCTGTCCAGGGTGGCCTGCCACTCGGGGCTTTGCAGCTCTTTCACCAGGGCCTGCACCTGCGGCTCGGGCAGGGCCGACTTCAGGCACACCAGGTGATAGCGCTCCTGGGTCAGGGGCACAAAGCCCAGACCCTGTTCGCGTGCCGCCGCTTCAATGCCCAGCCCCGCATCCGCGGCGCCGCTGGCAACGGCCTGCGCTACGGCGGCGTGCGAGGGTTCCTGGCTCGCGTAGCCCTGTATATCGGAGGGGTGCATGCCGGCCTGCGCGAGCAGTTCGTTCAGCAGCACGCGCGTGCCCGTGCCCTCGGCGCGGTTGACATAGCGCAGGCCCGCCCGTTGCAAATCCGCCAGGCCAGTGATGCCCAGCGGGTTGTTTTTGGCCACGATCAGGCCCTGGGTGCGGTGGGCAAATCCGATCAGTTTGTGCAAGCCGGGCTTGAGCAGGCTGCGGTAGGTGTGCGCCGCCACCGACTTGCTGGCGGGTTGATCCAGCGTGTGAAAGCCGGCCATCATGCAGCGCCCGGCGTTTAGTGCGGCAATCGCGTCCACGCTGCCCATGAAGCGGATGTCCAGGTGCAGGCCGCGGGAGCCCGCCTGCTCGCGCAGCGCCGACAGCGCCGCATCGTGGCTCGCATAGAGCGTCAGGACGTGGGCATTGTCGTCAAAAGCGGTTGAGAAGGCGCGTTCAATGTCGCTGGTCAGGGCTTCGATCTGCGGCGCCAGCCGGGCTTGCGCCTGACGCTCTGCCCACAGCAGTTTTTCACCAAACTCGGTCAGGCGCGCGCGCTGGCCCTTGTCCCAGACGATCAGCGAGCGTCCCAGCGTCTGCTCCCAGCCCTTGAGCGCACCCCAGACATGGCGATAAGACAGGTCGAGCGCCCTGGAAGCGCCGGAAATGGAGCCTTCCTCGCGCACCGCATGGAGCATGTCCATCAGCGGGTTGCGGATCAGGGCATCTTTACCCCGCTGGGGGGACAGCAGATAGGAGAGTTCGACTTTGTGCATGGCATGCAGGTTTCTGTGCTGATTATGCGTGCAGGGTAGGCGCGCAAGGCCTCCCAAAATGCCGGGGACCGGGCCGCTCCTCCCCTGTGCGGGCCGGTGCAGGCGCGCAGCAGCCTATGCAAACGCATTCATAACTGGTGATTCCCGATGCGCGTGCGCGCTTTCGTTCCTACGATAGAGTCTGCGCAGTACTTTTGGCATGAACACGTTTTCCAGCAGCGCCGTCACGGCTCTTTCGCTCATCACCTCCCTGGATCCCGCACTGGCCGGCATCGTCCTGCGGTCGCTGGCCGTCAGCGCGTGTGCCTGCGCCATTGCCTGCAGCAGCGGCCTGCTGCTGGGCGCCTGGCTGGGCGTGTCGCGCTTCAGGGGCCGTGCCGCGGTGCTGGCTGTGCTCAATACCGCCCTGGCCCTGCCTTCCGTGGTGGTCGGGCTGGTGGTCTATCTGCTGCTCTCGCGCACCGGGCCGCTGGGCTTTCTGGGCTGGCTGTTTTCTTTCAAGGCCATGGTGCTGGCGCAGGCAGTGCTCGTGCTGCCGGTCGTCACGGCGCTGGTGCGCCAGACCATTGAAGACGCCGACCGCAGCCATGGCGAACAATTCCAGTCGCTGGGCGCGCGCCGCTTCATGCGCAGCCTGATCCTGCTGTGGGACGAGCGTTATGCCTTGCTGACGGTGCTGATTGCCGCCTTTGGCCGTGCCATTTCGGAGGTGGGGGCCGTGATGGTGGTGGGCGGCAATATTGACGGTTTCACCCGCGTCATGACGACGTCGATCGCGCTGGAAACCAGCAAGGGCGACCTGCCGCTGGCGCTGGCGCTGGGCATCCTGCTGCTGGGCGTGGTGCTGCTGCTCAACATCCTGATTGCGCTGGTGCGGCGCTGGCGCGAGCAACTCGATGACCGCTTGCCCGACCTGGCACCGGTTCCCGCATCGGTTCTTGCGGCTCGGAGTGCGCAGCCATGAAGCCGCTTTTCAATTTGCATTCGGTTGGCGTGCAGTTTGGAAAAGTCCGCGCGCTCACTGCCTGCACCTTGCGCGTCGAGGCGGGTGAACGGCTGGCCCTGGTGGGCTCCAACGGCAGCGGCAAAAGCACCTTGCTGCGCACGCTGCATGGGCTCGTCGGCCCCCAGTCGGGCAGCTTCCAGCACGATGCGCAGGCACGCCAGGCCATGCTGTTTCAACGCCCCTACATGCTGCGCGCCAGCGTCCTGAACAACGTGGCCCTGGGCTTGTGGCTCAATGGCCTGCCCTGGAAGCAGGCACGCGAGCGGGCGCTGCAGGCGCTTGGGCGGGTAGGGCTGGCAGAGCTGGCCGGGCGCAATGCCAAGGCCCTGTCTGGCGGGCAGCAGCAGCGCGTGGCATTGGCACGGGCCTGGGCCCTGAAGCCGCAGGTCCTGCTGCTGGATGAGCCCACGGCCAGCCTGGACCCGACGGCCAAGCGCGAAGTGGAACGCCTGATGGCTGAATTCGCCGATGCCGGGATGACGCTGATTTTCAGCAGCCACAACCTGGGCCAGGTCAAGCGCCTGGCCAGCCGCGTGATTTATCTGGAGCAGGGGCGCCTGGTGGCGGATCTGCCGGCGTCTGCTTTTTTCAACGGACCCCTTCCTGCGGCGGCTGAGAATTTTTTAAAGGGAGAGCTTGCATGAGTGGTTTGAGCATGACGCCGCAGAGGTTCAGATCCATGAGGGTTCTGAGGGTTGCGGCCGGCGTTATCTGGGCCCTGGCGGCCACTGCCTCGATGGCCCAGACGTCCTCCATCGTGATGGCGTCGACCACGTCCACCGAGCAGTCGGGGCTGTTTGCGCACCTGCTGCCCGAGTTTAAAAAGGCCACGGGCATGGATGTCAAG
This sequence comes from Polaromonas sp. P4_H1, assembly GCF_056400945.1. NCBI lineage: Bacteria > Pseudomonadati > Pseudomonadota > Betaproteobacteria > Burkholderiales > Comamonadaceae > Polaromonas > Polaromonas sp. P4_H1. The sequence continues at coordinate 95,324 of NZ_JBFUKG010000009.1, forward strand.
GTGGTGGCGGTCGGCACCGGCCAGGCCATCGACATGGGCCGCCGCGGTGATGCCGATGTGCTGTTTGTGCATGACCAGGTGGCCGAAGAAAAGCTGGTGGCCGAAGGCTTTGCCATCCAGCGCTTTGCGGTGATGTACAACGACTTCGTCCTCGTCGGTCCCGCATCCGACCCGGCCGGGGTGAAGGGCAGGGACATTGCCCTGGCACTGAAAAAACTCCAGGCGGCCAATGCCAATGTCGTCTCGCGCGGCGACAAGAGCGGCACCCATGCGGCCGAACTGCGCTACTGGAAGACCGCAGGTATCGAGACCCCGGCGGGAACACCGGGCTTCGCCAACTACAAGGCCTGTGGCTGCGGCATGGGCCCGGCCCTCAATATTGCGGCCAATACCCCGGGCGGAGGCGCTTATGTGCTGGCAGACCGCGGCACCTGGCTGTCCTTCAAAAACCGGGCTGACCTCGCCGTGCTGGTCGAGGGCGACACACGCCTTTTCAACCAATATGGCGTCATGGTGGTCAACCCGGCCAAACACCCGCACACCAAAGTGGCGCAAGCGCAGAAGTTTGTGGACTGGATTGTTTCGCCAGCGGGGCAGGCGGTCATTGCCAGCTACAAAATCAATGGCGAGCAGCTGTTTTTCTCCAATGCGGCGAAGTAAACCCGGCGGCGCTCCCTGAACCGAATCCGCAAATCAAGCTTCCCATGGACTCGAGCGCGTACTTATAATTTGGGCGTGTCACCCCGCCCATCATCCCGCCCGCCACTTGCTGTGTGGGCACGCCTGGCAGCTTTCTTAAGCTTTCTGGCCGTGCTGTCCGCGCTGCTGGCGCCGGTGTCCATGCTGGCCGAAGAAGTGCGTACCGGCAAGCTGGGCGGCACCTGCAGTGTCAACACAGCGCTTGCTGACCATTCGGATTCCGGCACGGGCGACGCGCTGGCGGCCGGCTCGCACTGCGACTTGTGCGGCTCCATGGGGTTGGCGCCGCCGCCGCTACCGGTCTTTGCCATTCCCTGCTTTCCGGGCAACCAGGTTGCCTCTGTGGACTTTCCGGCGGACGCTGGCGCCGCCATCCCCGGGCTGCCTTTCAGCCGCGGGCCGCCTGCACTTTGAATTGAACCGCCTCCTGTGAGGCTTTCCTGCGCGCTGACCTTGTGGCCGGTGCGCTAGTCACCGTTCATTTCAAAGTGTGGATTCCATGACATCTTCCTGCGCACAGGGTGCGTTTTCCTGCAGTGGCGTCGCCACGGCCGTATTGGCAAGCCTGGCTGCCGGTGCGGTGTTCCCCCCGATTGCGTCCGCGCAGACGTCCGCTGCTTCCGCGGACGCACCCGTCAGATCCCTGGGCGTGGTTACCGTCAACGGGGGCCAGCCGACCTCATTGCCGACGCAGATTCCGACGACGATTGAAGGCGTGAGCCGCGAGCAGATCGAGCAGACCATCAACGCCACCGACAGCGAAGATGCGCTGAAATACCTGCCCAGCCTGCTGGTGCGCAAGCGCTACATCGGCGACTACAACCATGCCGTGCTGTCCAGCCGGGCCTCCGGCACGGGCAACAGTGCGCGTTCGGCGGTGTATGCCGACGGCATTCTGCTGTCCAACTACCTGGGCAATGGCACCGTCTACGCGCCGCGCTGGGGCCTGGTGACACCCGAAGAAATCGAGCGGGTTGACGTGCTCTACGGGCCGTTTTCTGCGGCTTATCCGGGCAATTCTGTCGGCGCGGTGGTGGACTACATCACACGCATGCCGACGCAGTTTGAAGCGCATGCCAAACTCGGCGGTTTCACCCAGAACTTCAAGCTTTACGGCACCGACAGCCGCTTCAGCGGCAACCAGGCGAGCGCCTCGCTGGGCAACCGCAACGGCGGCTGGTCATGGTTCATCAATGCCAACCGCACCCACAGCGGCGGCCAGCCGCTGACCTTTGCGACGCGGGCGATCAGCACGGCCGCTCCGGCCGCGGGCGCGGTGGCGGTCACCGGCGCTGTGCCGGGCCTGGATAGGACCAACACCCCATGGCTGTTGTTGGGCGGCGCCACGCAATATGACACCGAGCAGGAGCACCTGAAATTCAAGGTGGCCTATGACTTTTCGCCCACGGTACGCGCCAGTTACACGCTGGGCTACTGGAAAAACAGCACTGAAAACCGCTCGCAAAGCTACCTGCGCAATGCGGCCGGCACGCCGGTATACAGCGGCCCCATCAGCATTGACGGCAAGGGCTACACCCTGGCGGCGAGCGACTTTGGCGTCAGCAACGATGCGCTGACCCATCTGATGCATGGCTTGTCAGTCAAGTCCAGCACCCGGGGCGTGTTTGACTGGGAAGTTGCCGCCAGCCTCTACGATTACCAAAAAGACCAGCAGCGCGCTGCGACAACAGCCCAACCCGGCTCATTGCGCGGTGGTGCGGGCACGCTGCAGGACCAGAACGGTACCGGCTGGAACACCCTGGCGTTCAAAGGCATCTGGCGGCTCGACGGCATCAAGGGCGCGCACATCGCAGACTTTGGCTACCAGCAAGACAGCTACAAGCTGCGCATCCTCAAGTCCAATATCGCAGGCAACTGGATCAGTGATGGTCCGGGAACGGTGGCGAATGACGTGGCTGGCAAAACCCAACTCCGCAGCCTATATGCGCAAGACGCCTGGACCTTTTCGCCGCTTTGGAAAGCCGTGCTGGGCGCGCGGGCCGAGAACTGGAATGCCTCCAATGGCTTCACCATCTTTGGCGTCGGCAATGCTGCCAATACCAGCTACGGCTCGCGTAGCGAAAGCTACGTGTCTCCGAAAGCTGCGCTTTCTTACCAGTGGGCGTCTGACACCGTATTCAAGGCCTCAACCGGCCGTGCCGTGCGCTTTCCGACCGTGAGTGAACTGTATGGCGCGACTTCCACCACCAATGCGAAGTTCATCAACGACCCGAACCTGCGGCCTGAAAAGTCCTGGACGACTGAACTCACGGCTGAAAAGGACCTGGGCAATGGTTTGCTGCGTCTGACCTTTTTCACCGAGAGTGTGCGCGACTCGCTGTACTCGCAAACCACCTTTGACCCGGCGGCCAACCTCAATGTCAGCCGGGTGCAAAACGTCGGACGCATCAAGACCAACGGTGTGGAGGCGGCTTTCACCGGCAACGACGTGTTCCAAAAAGGCCTGGACTTCAACGGCAGCGTGACCTACGCTGACTCGCGCATCAAGGAAAACGCTGGTTTCGTGAGTACGCCCGGCGACACCATTGGAAAATATCAGCCGCGCGTGCCGGTGTGGCGCGCTACTGCGCTGGTCAGTTACCGGTTCGACCCAGCCTGGACCGGCACCTTTGGCGCCCGCTACAGCGGCAGCCAGTTTTCCACGCTTAACAATGCAGACGTGAACGGCTTCGCCTACCAGGGATCGAGCAAATACTTCACCACGGATGTGCGGGTACGCTGGCAGGCCAGCAAACAGTGGAGCGCGGCGCTGGGCATCGACAACCTCAACAACTACCGGTACTGGAACTTTCACCCCTATCCGCAGCGCACTTATGTGGCTGAGCTGAAGTACGCTTTATGACACCGGGCTTCAAACGGCAATCGACTTTTGGTTATTTTTTGAATTTTTTTGGTTATTGAAAGGGCATCATGAAATTTTTAATGGCTGCAAAAATCATGGCAAGCTGCGCGGTTTTGACGGGCGCCATGCCCGCCTTTTCCCATGTGCTCTTGCAGGAGCGCACGACAACAGCGCTGAGCATGTACAAAGCCGTCATGCTCGTGTCCCATGGGTGCGAGGGGTCTGCAACCAACCTGATCAGGGTCACCGTACCGGCTGGTTTCCAGGGGGCCAAACCCATGCCCAAGCCAGGCTGGAATCTATCCACCAGCCTGGGCAAGCTGGCCACACCTTATGACAACGGCCATGGCGGCATGGTCATTGAGGGCGTGACCGAAGTGACCTGGACGGCGGCCTCCAAAGACAGCGCATTGCCCGATGCGCACTACGACGAGTTTGTCCTCAGGGGCCGGGTTCCCAAAGAGAGCGGACCCCTATGGTTCAAGATTTTTCAGGGCTGCGAAAAAGGCAGCACTGATTGGGCCGAAATACCTGCAAGCGGAACTTCCACCAAGGGGCTGAAAACCCCGGCGGCGCTGCTTGAAATCCTCCCACCCAAATGAGCTTGCTGCTCGCTGCCAGAAAGGTCACACCATGAACCCCGTTTTTACCCTGCTCCGGCCCCTCGCTGGAGTTCGCCCAGTTGTTGTTGTGGGTGTCTTGCTGATGTCGGTCTCAAGCCAGGCCTGTGACTCCGACGAGATGATTGCGCAGATGAGAGGCGCATGCAGTGAAATGATTGCCGGCTACCAGAAGGCGCTGGGCAAGCAGCTTGCCTCGCCGGCGGCCCAGAGCGCCATCGCCCAGGCCCGTACGCATTGCCAGGCGCTGGAGTTTGACAAGGCGGGGCTCAAGCTGGCGCTTGCCGCACAGCCTGCCAAAGCAGTGAATTGATCCATCCCGATTGCCTATCGGTGCACATGACGCACACCTGACGCACGTGGTGCACAGTGCACAGTGCACAGTGGTGAGAAATTTTTTAGAAAGAATCCCATGAAACTGAACGTTTTAATCGCCGCAGCCCTGGCTGCCCTTTCTGCTCTGTGCGGGGTTGGCACCTCGGCCTGGGCGCAGACCATTGAAGTGAAGGACGCCTGGGTCCGCAGCACCGTCGAGGGCCAGCAGGGGACCGGCGCCTTCATGAAGATCACGGCCGGGGAAACAGTCCGCCTGGTGGGTGTCTCCTCGTCCCTGGCGGGTATTGCCGAGGTGCATGAAATGAAACTGGAGAACGACGTGATGAAAATGCGCCGGCTGTCCGTTGTTGTTTTGCCCGCCGGAAAAACCGTGGAACTCAAGCCGGGTGGCTACCACGTGATGCTGATGGACCTGAAGCAGCCCCTGCCCAAGGGCAGCACCATGCCGCTGACGCTGCGCTTCAAGGATGCGAAGGGTGTTGACAGCAAGGTCGAGCTGACGGTGCCCGTCAGTACCGTGGCGCCAAATGCCGGCGCTGCGGCGGGCGAGTCCAACGACAAGGCGGCGCCTCACGCTGCGCACAAGCACTGAGCCTGCCCAGGCCACCGAGCCGGCAGGCCTGGAGCAAAGGCTAGCTGCGCCTGCCCGGGCCCAGCCTGCGGTACACCGTGGCGCGGCTCACGCCCAGCGCTTTGGCCGCCTTCATGACGTTGCCACGCGCATCATCGACGGCCTGGCGGATCAGCTCGGTTTCGAGTTCTTTTAAGGGCCGCGGTGTGCTGGCTGGGGTGGCGTGATGCCGCGGCGCTGAGAGGCGGCTCTGGCCCAGCAGCAAGGGCAGGGCGTGCAGTCGCAGGCCCGTCCAGAGCGGGATGTCCATGGGGCCGCGGGGGGTGGCCGCCTGCTGGCGCGCAGCGTCAAACAGCATTTCATAAGGCAGCGCAAACAGGTCGTTGCAATGCAGCCCCACGGGGATTACCGTGGCCAGCTGCGGCACCAGTTGCCGGGCTATCTGGTTGGCGCCCGTCACGCGGCCGTCAGCGTCCACGCACATCAGGCCGTCAGTGTCGTCGCCCAGTGGGCGGCCCGGCCAATTCAGCCGGATCATCAGGCGATGCGGAAGGCTGAGCGTGAGTGCGTTCTCAATGCTGCGTGCCGACTGGATGACCAGGTGCTTGAGTTCCGGCCGCTCGGCCGCTTCGATGCCCGTCAGGTCCAGCATGCCGACACAGCAGCCGTCCGGACCAAACAGCGGCGCGCCAGCGCAGCTATACACCGAGGTCATGTTGAAAAAGTGCTCACCGCGGTGCAGCCAGACCGGCTGCAGCTCCGTCAGCGCCGCGCTGATCGCTGTGGTGCCGACCCGATGCTCCGAGAGGTCCGTGCCGATGCGCGTGATCAGCTCGGCACGCCGGTCGCGGCGGTCAATCGGGCCGTTCACATCGACGACCACGCCGTGCTGGTTGGCAAGTATGGCGAAGTAACGGGTGTCGGCAAGGGCACGGCCCAGCGCCTCGAGCACTGGCCGCGCTGCCTGCACCAGCACTCGGTTGGACTCCAGGGTACGCCGCAGCTCAGGGGCTGACACCATGTCAAACGAGGGCTCGTGCTCCGGTCGGTAGCCATTGCCCAGGCAGCGCAGCCAGGAGCGCTCTATCCAGCTTTCGATGGGCAGAGCCGTGCCGGCGGGTGTCCGGTCACCGTAAAGAATGGCCTGGCGTGCCTGGCTGATGTGCGCCAGGCGATCCTGCCCGGCGGGTGCCAGGCCAGAATGGGGGGAGCTCATGGAAGCCATGCGGCATTGTGGCCAATTTGGCAGGTTTGCGCGAGTGGAGACTTTGGTTGACTGCCACCGTGGGGCAAGGTCTGGCCGGATGCGCGCGGCGCGCGTCCGTGCTGAGGGAGCCGGTTTGGCAATAAAAATGCCATGACCTAAACGTCAACGGGTATTGTGCGCTATAAAAAACATAGCTGTTTTGAGGCCCACCGTTGTCATGACCAGCGAACCCAGCACATGCAGCACGGCCGTGAGCACGGCCAGGCCGTAGCGCGCGTCCATCAGGTAGATCACGACTTCTGCCGAGAATGCGGAAAACGTCGTGAGGCCGCCCAGGAATCCGGTCACCAGCCCCAGGCGCCAGACCGGGTCCAGTTGGGGCATGGACTCGAAAATAGCGATGCAGGCGCCGATCAGGCAACCGCCGATCAGGTTGGCGGCCAGCGTTCCCCAGGGGATCAGCCCGCCGGGCGTCAGCCATAAAGCCAGGCCCCAGCGGGACAGCGCGCCTAGTGAGGCACCGATACAGATGGCAATGACAGTCAGCATGGTGGTGGTCAAGGGTGGGTTTGGCGGGAAAATACAGGCATGACTTTAACCGCAGCGGTGATGACGGGCGCAGCCCGGCCCCAACCTCCAACCGGCGATACAGGATTTCTGGGTATCCTGATGCTGGACACCCGGTTTCCACGGCCACCCGGCGACATCGGTCATCCGGATACCTTTGACGTGCCGACCCGCCGGCACGTGGTGCATGGCGCCTGGCCCGCCAAAGTGGTTCAGTCGGCCAGGAGTCTGCGGGCCGCACGGCTGCTGCCTGCTTTCCTCGATGCGGTGCAGGCCTTGCAGCGTGACGGTGCGCTGGCCATCACTACCAGCTGCGGGTTCCTGGTGCTGCTGCAGCGCGAACTCCAGACGGCCGTGCAGGTCCCGGTGATCACGTCCAGCCTGCTGCAGTTGCCCGGGTTGCTGGCTGGCCAGCCTCACGTGGGCGTGCTCACCATCAGCGCCAGCCAGTTGGGCGCCGAGCACCTGCTGGCGGCCGGTGTGCCGCCTGAACGGCTGGGCGATGTGATCGTGCAGGGGGTGGACCCTGCGGGTGAATTTGCCACGGCCATTTTGGGTAATCGCGAGACCATGGATAGCCGGCAGGCCGGTGCCGATGTGGTCGCTGCCGCAGTGGCGCTGAAGCGGCGTGCGCCGTCGCTGCAAGCCATGGTGCTGGAGTGCACCAACATGCCGCCCTACCGACAGGCGATTGAGGCGGCGACGGGCCTTAAAACCTGGGCGCTGACCGATGACCCGCGGCTCACCCAGCCCTGGCGATGACAAGCCACTTGCCGGTGCTCAGGTGTCAGCCGTCCTGGCCATCAGCATTTGCGATCACATCTTGCCGGGCAGCCAGGTCGCTATCTGCGGGAAAAACCACAGCAGCAGCACCATGCCGCACATCAGGAAGAAGAATGGCAGCGTGACCCGCGCAATGTAGGTGATTTCCTTTTTGGTCATGCCTTGCAGCACAAACAGGTTGAATCCGACGGGCGGGGTAATTTGCGCCATCTCCACCACGATGACGATGAAAATCCCGAACCAGATGAGGTCCAGGCCCGCCGTCTGCACCGTGGGCAGGATGACGCCCATGGTGAGCACCACCATCGAAATGCCGTCCAGAAAACAGCCCAGAATGATGTAAAACAAGCTCAGGGCGAGAATCAGCAGGAAAGGGCTCAGGCCCAGGCTGGATACAAACTCGGCCAGGTGGCGCGGCAGGCCGATGTAGCCCATGCTCAGCGTCAGGAACGCGGCGCCCGCCAGAATCAGCGCAATCATGCAATACAGGCGTGTGGCGCCCAGCAGCGACTCTTTGAAGGTGGTCCAGCTCATCGACCGTTGCACGAGCGACAGCACCAAGGATCCGACCACACCAATGGCCGCAGCCTCTGTCGCCGTGGCGATACCTGTGTAGATGGAGCCGAGCACAGCGCTGATAAGCAGCACCACAGGAATCAGGTGGCGCGATTCGTAGACCTTCTGGCTGAACGTCATGGCCGCGTCGGGCGGCGGGATTTTGCCCTTGTTCATCAGCGCCCAGACGATCAGGTAGCCCGAAAACAGCGATGCGAGCAACAGGCCGGGGAAAACGCCTGCGATAAAGAGTTTGGCAATCGATACATCGGCGCTGACGCCGTAAACGATCATGATGATGGAGGGCGGGATCAACAGGCCCAGCGTGCCGGCACCGGCCAGCGAGCCGATGGTGATGTCTTCGGGGTAGCCGCGTTTGGCAAGTTCCGGCAATGTCATCTTGCCTATGGTGGCGCAGGTCGCCGCTGACGAGCCCGACACCGCCGCAAAAATGGTGCAACCGATCACGTTGGTGTGCAGCAGGCCACCCGGCAGGCGGCTGACCCACGGCGCCAGGCCTTTAAACATGCTTTCACTGAGCTTGGTGCGGAACAGGATTTCTCCCATCCACACGAAAAGCGGCAGGGCCGTCAGCGTCCAGCTCGATGAAGAACCCCAGATGGTCACGGCCATGGCATCGCCCGCGGCGCGTGAGGAAAATAGCTGCATGCCGATCCAGGCGACGCCAGACAGTGTGAGGCCGATCCAGACGCCCGAGCCCAGAATGAGGAACAGCGAAAGAATCAGTAAAGAGGTAATGGCAAGTTCGGACATGGGGTTTGTTCTTCTGACTATTCGTAGTGCAGGGCTTCGGCTTCGTCGCTGCCCGCCTGAACGCGGCGCCCGATGATTTCCAGTACCAGCTCATCGATAAAGGCAATCATCAGGATCACGGCCCCGACGCCCATGGTGAGCTGCGGGATCCACAACGGCGTCGCGTCATTGCCGGTGGAGACATCATTGAACTGCCAGGAGTTGATCGACAGCTTGACGCTGTAGTAAGCAAACAGCATGGCCAGCGCCGTCGCTGCTGCAAGCGCCCATAGTTCAATCGCCCGCTTGGCTCGTCCTCTGACGGCGTTGAGGATCAGCGTGACGCGGATGTGCTCGCCTTTTTTGAGGGTGTGCGCCAAGGCCAGGAAGCCGCTGGCCGCCATGCAGTAGCCGGCATACATGTCGGTGCCGCGCAGCGACCAGGCAAACTGCCGGTCCAGCACACCGGCCAGCACGGAGACCAGCGTGCCGATCATGCCGAGGGCACCCAGCCAGGCCGCGCCGTCATAAAGCGCATCAAGCAGCCGGCGCATGTTTATTTCTTGACCGCGGTTGATTTCTCGTAGGCTGACAGCAGCGCTTCACCGTCGGCGCCGGCGCGTTTGGTCCAGTCTGCTTTCATGATGCCGCCGACTTGCCGGAAGTCAGCCACCAGCTTGGGCGACGGGGTCATGATCTTCATGCCTTTTTCAGCCAGCGCCTTTTTGTAAAATTCGTTTTTCTCTTCGCTGATTTTCCAGCCGCGCACCTCGGCGTCTGCCGCTGCTTTCAGAACGGCCGCCTGGGTAGGTGCATCGAGCGAGTCAAACGATTTCTTGTTGACGATGACGGCATTTTTCGGCAACCAGGCCTGTACGTCATACCAGTACTTGATGCTCTCGTAGGTCTTGGTGTCGTAGCCGGTCGAACCGGAGCTCATGTAGCTGTTGACCACGCCGGTGGCCAGCGCCTGGCTCAGCTCGGCCGCCTGTACTGTTACGGGCTGCGCGCCGATCAGCTCGGCGATCTTGCTGGTGGCGGGGCTGTAGGCACGCCACTTCAGGCCCTTCATGTCGGCGACGGCGGTGATTTCCTTGTTGACATACACCCCCTGCGGGGGCCAAGGCACGGTGTAGAGCAGCTTCATGCCTTGCGTGCCCAGCAGTTTGTCGAGCGCCGGTTTTTGCGCATCGGCCAGCTTGCGGGCGGCCGGATAACTTGATGCCAGAAAGGGCAGACCATCCGCGCCATAAATCGGGTTTTCATTTTCAAAGTTGGCGAGCAAAATCTCGCCCAACTGTGCCTGGCCGCCCTGAACGGCACGCTTGATCTCGTTGGCTTTGAAAAGCGATGCATTCGCATGCACCGTGATCTTCAGCTTGCCACCGCTGGCTTTGTCAACGTCTGCAGCGAATTGCGCCAGGTTTTCGGTGTGATAGTTGGATGCAGGGTAGGCCGCCGGCAAATCCCATTTGGTCTGGGCGAATGCTGTAGCGCCGACACTGAGTACGGCGGCAATCAGTGCAAGTTTGAATTTCATGGGGGGCTCCTGGACAATAGGTTGGTTGCTAAGTCGTCATAGGATACGACGCAAATCCCGCGCCAGTTCCCCGGACATACCCCAAAAATTGCTCCCACCCTGATAAGGCCGCGCCATGAACCTGCGTTTTGTTGAAGCTTTTTATTGGGTGGCATCACTCAAAAGCATCTCGCGGGCGGCTGAAAAGCTCTGCCTCACCCAATCGGCCATGTCCAGCCGCATTGCGACGCTGGAGGAAGAACTGGGCATCCTGCTGCTGGACCGGCGTGACAAGCAGTTCAAGCTGACAGTGGCGGGTACTCGTTTTCTGGTTTATGCGCAGAAGTTGCTGGAACTGCAGCGCGAAGTTAAAGCCGAGATGGGGTCGGGGCAGGCCATGGCGATGTCGATGCGCATTGGCGCCATCGAGTCCGTGCTGCACTCCTGGCTGATTCCCTGGCTGGAAAAGCTGCGAGCCGACCACCCGGGGCTGGAGCTGGAGCTGACGGTGGAAACCACGCCGATCCTGATCGACCAGATCCAGCGTGGCACGCTGGACCTCGTGTTTGCGGTGTTACCCGCGTCGGCCGAGGGCGTGCGAAGCCAGGCCTTGCCATCCATGGACATGGCGTTTGTCGGGCACCCGGACCTGCACAAAAAAAGAATTTACAAACTCGATGAGCTGGCCGGGATGGAGTTGTTGACCTTCCAGAAAGGCTCCCAGCCGCATGTCACGCTGCTTGACTTGTTCAGGCAGCGCCGCATGGAGCCCAAAAAGGTGCACGCCATTTCCTCCATTTCAGCGATGGTGCAGTTGGTGCAGGGCGGCTTCGGGGTGGCCTTGCTGCCGCGCGCCGCGGTAGAGCGGCTCACTGGCTTTGCGCGCCTGAAACTGCTGACCTGCGACGCCAGGTTGCAGTCCTTGCCGATCAATGCAAGTTACCGCACCGACCCCAGTTCGAGGACCGTGGAAACCGTTGTGCAGTCGGCCATCGCCTTCGCCGGAGGCCGCAACAACGCACCAAAAAGGCGATTAAAGGTAAACCCTTAATATCGAAAAAATCGATGATGTAAGCAAAAAATTTTGAATTTGCTGAAGGCTGAAGACCCCCACACAATTCGCTCATCGTCATCAAGATGACATACGCAACGGGGAGTTTTCTGGTGAGTACACCGTCTGAATCAGCACTGTTGGTTTTCGGGGCCGGCGACATCAAGAATGCCGCGCATGTTCGCGGCATCATCCGGCGGGGCCGGTGGACCTCGCACACCAGCGGCCTGGCCAGCGAACACGTGCAGGGCAATGTGGTGATCCTTCCCGCAGACGAAGCCAACGACTTCCTGCGTTACTGCCAGCGCAATCCCAAGCCTTGTCCGCTGCTGGCGGTGTCGGAGCCGGGCCAGGCCGGACTGCCGACGCTGGGCACAGACATCGACATCCGCACCGATCTGCCACGCTATCGTGTCTGGCGGCACGGCGAGGTGGTGGACCAGCCGACCGACATCAGCGCGCTCTGGCGCAAAGACCTGGTCACGTTTGTCATTGGCTGCTCTTTTTCGTTTGAAGAGGCGCTGATGAAAGCAGGCCTGCCCTTGCGCCATATCGAACAGCAACGCAATGTGGCGATGTATCGCAGCAATATCGCCACCGAGCCCGCAGGCGCATTCCATGGGCCCATGGTGGTGTCCATGCGGCCCTTCAAGGCGGCCGATGCGATTCGCGCCATTCAGATCACATCGCGATTTCCCGACGTGCACGGCGCGCCGGTGCACATGGGCGATCCGGCCCGGATTGGCATCGCTGACCTGGCCAGACCGGACTATGGCGATGCCGTCGAGGTGCTGCCTGACGAGATTCCCGTTTTCTGGGCCTGCGGCGTCACGCCGCAAGCGGCCATTGCGCAGGCGCGCCCCGAGTTTTGCATCACGCACGCACCCGGGGCAATGCTGATCACCGACTTCCTGAACCATCAATTGGCTGCTTTTTAGACCCCACTATTTTTTGACTGGAGATGATGATGAAAAAACTGCTTGTTTCTCTTGCTGCCGTCACGACCCTGGGTGCTGCTTTTGCGCAAACCAAATGGGATTTGCCGTCCGGTTACGGTGCAAATACCTTTCAGGTGCAGAACCTGCAGCAGTTTGCTGACGGCATAGACAAAGCCACGGCGGGCAAGCTGAAAATCACCGTGCACGCCAATGCCTCGCTGTTCAAGGCCAACGAGATCAAGCGCGCTGTGCAGTCTGGTCAAACGCCGGTGGGGGAGCTTATCTTGTCGGGCGCTTCCAACGAGGCACCGGTTTTTGGTGTTGATTCCATTCCTTTCCTGGCCACCAGCTATGCAGATGCCAGGCGGCTCGATACCGCATCGCGCACGCTGCTGGTCAAAACCCTGGCGGCGCAAGGCATCAAGTTGCTCTATACCGTGCCGTGGCCACCGCAAGGTCTGTACTCCAGCAAGCCAGTGGCTTCGATGAAAGACCTCAAGAGCACCAAGATGCGGGCTTACAACCCGGCAACAGCCTTGATCGCAACATCGGTGGGGGCCCAGCCTGTCACCATTCAGCTGGCCGAGCTGCCGGCCGCGCTGGCAACGGGCGGGGTGGACAACTTCCTGACTTCCAGCGCCAGCGGGGTCGACAGCAAGCTCTATGAAAGCGTCAAGTATTTTTACGATGTGAACGCCTGGCTCCCACGCAACGCGGTGGTGGTCAACCAAAAGGCCTTCGACGCGCTGGATCCCGCCGCTCAGGGCGCCGTGTTGCAGCAAGCGGCCATAGCCGAGCAACGCGGCTGGCAAATCAGCGAGCTAAAAGATGCGGAGTACATGCGTGAACTGGCAGCCAAGGGCATGAAGATTGACACCACCAGTGATGGCCTGAAAAAAGAGCTCAAAGTCATTGGTGAACGCATGACGGCTGATTGGCTCAAGCTGGCGGGTGACGAAGGCAAGCTCGTCATCGACGCCTACAGCAAGAAGTGAGCTCAGATATGTCGTACGTTCCCGAAGCACTGGGCAGCGCTGCAGCGGCAAACCGCCCAGCCAATACTCTTACCGCGCTTCGTCGCTGGCTGGACTCCATCTATTTAGCGGCTGCAGTGCTGGGAGCGGTGTGCATAGCCCTGATTTGTGCCCTGATGGTCGTTCAGTCGCTGGGTCGGCAGTTCGGATTTACCACGGGCGCTGTCAACGACATCGTTTCATGGCTGTGCGCCGCAGCGGCTTTTTTTACCATGGCGCACGCATTCAAACATGGTGATTTCGTGCGAGTGACCTTGCTGCTCGAGCAGGTGCAGCCCCCAACCCGCAGGGCTCTGGAGCTGGTCAGCCTGTTCGTCGCGGCCTGCGCTGTGGCCTATCTCGCCTACTGGGCAGTCCGATTCACTTACCAGAGCTGGGAGTTCAAGGAACTCGCACAAGGTTTGTTGCCGCTGCCGATATGGATTCCACAGTCCAGCTTCGCACTGGGGGCCGTGCTGTTGCTGGTCGCCGTGGTGGATGAGTTGGTGATTGTTCTGCGGGGTGGTGTGCCGACCTTCGTGCGCCTTGTCGAGGAACGGCATGCCCAGGGCGATTTTTCGTCAGATCTTTGAGTCGTTTAAGTCAGGAAATAGAACATGGACATTTTGACTATTGGCGGCATCTTGCTGCTCCTGATGTTGCTTTTGCTGTCTGGCGGCGTCTGGATCGCCATGACGCTGGCCATTTGCGGCTGGGTGGGGCAGGCATTTTTTACCACCACGCAGCCGGGGCTCAACCTGTTTTCTGCTTTTTGGGAAAGTAACGCGAGTTGGGAGCTGGCCGCTTTACCGCTCTTTATCTGGATGGGAGAAATCCTGTTTCGCACCAAGCTAAGCGAAGAGATGTTTACAGGGCTGGCACCGTGGCTGGGCCGGGTGCCGGGGCGCCTGTTTCACACCACCATTCTCGGCTGCGGTATTTTCGGCTCGGTGTCAGGCTCCTCTGCCGCGACCTGCGCCACCATTGCCAAGGTGTCCTTGCCCGAGCTTAAAAAGCGCGGCTACAACGAGAAAATCGCGTTGGGCTCCCTGGCGACGGCCGGCACGCTGGGTATCCTGATTCCTCCGTCCATCACGATGGTGGTTTATGCCGTCGCGGCAGACGCCTCCATCATCCGGATTTTCCTGGCGGGCTTTCTGCCGGGGATCGTTTTGATGCTGCTGTTTTCGGGCTACATCGCCTGGTGGTCCATGCGAAACAAGGCGCAAATGCCGCCTGCGGAGCCGGTGACCAGTTTCAAGGAAAAGCTGAGGCTGTCGAAGAATCTGATCCCCTGCGCATTGCTGATCGTTTTCATTTGCTGGTCTTTGCTGGCGGGCTGGGCCACGGCGACCGAGTGCGCTGCGTATGGCGTGGTAGGGGCGCTGGCTTTGGCTCTCTGGAGCCGCTCACTGACCTGGGCCAACTTTAACGAAGCCCTCATGGGGTCAGCGCGTACCAGTTGCATGATCATGTTCATCCTGGCGGGGGCCGCATTCCTGACCAAGACCATGGCCTTCACCGGTGTGCCGAGAGAGCTGGCTGAGTGGGTCGGTTCGCTGAACCTCTCGCCCTACAGCCTGATTGCCTGCCTGGTGGTGGTTTATCTGGTGCTGGGTACCGCGCTGGATGGCATCAGCATGATTGTTTTGACTGCGGCCGTGGTGATGCCCATGATCCAAAAGGCCGGGTTTGACCTGGTCTGGTTTGGCATCTTTGTTATTTTGCTGGTCGAGATTGCCGAGGTGACGCCGCCTGTGGGATTTAATCTTTTCGTGTTGCAAAACATGACCGGAAAAGACAGCAATGTGATTGCCAGGGCTGCCATTCCATTTTTTATGTGCCTGGTGGTTTGCATCGCGTTGATCACGCTGTTTCCGCAAATTGTCACCATCGTGCCAGACCTGGTGATGGGAAAAGCCAAATGACATCCTGTAGTTCTCGCGTGAACTGGCCTTCAATACAAGTTCAAGTATGTTCAAGTATGTTCAAGTCGCAGCCCCCTTGTTGAAGCTCTTTTTAATAGTTACCGTATTCTCTAGAAAAGATTGTTGAAAATGACCCAAGAAAACACCTCAAACACAGGCAGTGGACGCTGGCAGTTCTGGATTGATCGCGGCGGCACATTCACCGACATCGTGGCCAAGAAGCCCGATGGCTCGCTGATCACGCACAAGCTGCTGTCCGAAAACCCGGAGCAGTACCGCGATGCAGCGGTGGCCGGCATTCGGCACTTGCTGGGCCTGAAAGCCGGAGAGCCTATCAAGTCCGATGTGGTGGAGTGTGTGAAGATGGGCACCACGGTCGCGACCAATGCGCTGCTGGAGCGAAAGGGCGAGCCGACACTGCTGGTGACGACGCGCGGCTTTCGGGATGCGCTGCGCATTGCCTACCAGAACCGCCCCCGCTTGTTTGACCGCAACATCGTGCTGCCCGAGCTGCTCTACAGCGCCGTGGTTGAGGCCCATGAGCGCGTCGGTGCGCAGGGTGAGGTGCTTCAGGCGCTGGACGAATCGCTATTGAAAAAGGAGCTGCTTGCGCAATACCAGAAAGGGCTGCGCAGTGTCTCCATCGTTTTCATGCATGGCTACCGCTATACCGACCATGAAAAAGCCGCCAGGCGCATCGCCCAGGAAGTCGGCTTCACGCAAATCAGCACCTCGCACGAAACCAGCCCGATGATGAAGTTCGTCAGCCGCGGAGACACCACCGTGGTCGATGCCTATTTGTCACCCATACTGCGCCGCTACGTGGAGCAGGTGGCCAGCGAGATGCCCGGCGTCAAACTCTTTTTCATGCAGTCGTCGGGCGGCTTGACCGATGCCCATGTGTTCCAGGGCAAGGACGCGATTCTGAGCGGCCCGGCCGGCGGCATTGTCGGCATGGCCCGCACGGCCGCCATTGCAGGCCATGCCAAGGTGATCGGCTTTGACATGGGCGGCACCTCGACCGACGTGTCGCACTACGCGGGCGAGTTTGAGCGCGAGTTTGAAACCCAGGTGGCCGGTGTGCGCATGCGCGCCCCTATGATGAGCATCCACACCGTGGCGGCTGGCGGCGGCTCCATCCTGAAATTTGATGGCGAGCGTTTTCGCGTCGGGCCGCAAAGTGCCGGGGCTAACCCGGGGCCCGCCAGTTACCGGCGCGGCGGGCCGCTGGCCGTAACCGATGCTAATGTGATGGTGGGCAAGATCCAGCCGCGTTACTTTCCAAAAGTGTTCGGTCACCAGGCCAATGAGCCGCTGGATGCCGAGGCGGTGCAGGCGCGGTTCGCCGAACTGGCCGAGCAGACCGGCCGCCCTGTCGAGGTGGTGGCTGAAGGCTTTATCAGCATTGCGGTGCAGCAGATGGCCAATGCTATCAAGAAGATTTCAGTGGCTCGCGGCTATGACGTGACACGCTACACGCTGCAGTGCTTCGGTGGCGCGGGTGGGCAGCATGCCTGCCTGGTGGCCGATGCGCTGGGCATGACACGGGTGTTTGTGCATCCGCTGGCAGGGGTGCTGTCTGCCTACGGCATGGGCCTGGCAGACCAGAACGTGATCCGCGAGCAGGCGGTGGAGCTCAAGCTGACGGAAGCGGCGCTCACAGAGATCGCCAGCAAGCTTCATGGACTGGCCACAATGGCGCAGGCTGAGTTGCAGCGCCAGCAGGTGAGCACCGGCGCCATCACCATGCATCAGCGCGTTCATGTCCGCTATGAGGGCAGCGACTCGGCGCTGGTGGTGCCTTTCGGGACGCTGGACCAGATCGAGACCGGGTTTGAGGCCGCCTACCGGCAGCGTTTTGCCTTTTTGATGCAGGGCAAGGGCCTGGTGGTGGAAGCCGTGTCTGTGGAAGCCGTGGTGGCTGGCGACGCCCCCGCCGAGCCACGGCACGCGACGCATGAGCCGCGCGAAGTGCCGCGTCGCGAGACTGTCAGGATGTATTCGGGCGGACAGTGGCATGACGCTGCGCTGGTCGTGCGCGAAGACCTGCGGCCGGGTGACATCATTTCCGGTCCGGCCATCATTGCCGAAAAGAATGCGACGACCGTGGTGGAGCCCGGCTGGGAAGCCGCCCTGACGGCGCTGGACCACCTTGTGCTGGACCGCCGCGCCGAGCGCTCCATCACCTTTGCGGCGGGCACCACGGTGGACCCGGTGTTGCTGGAGGTGTTCAACAACCTCTTCATGAATATTGCCGAACAGATGGGCCTGCAGCTTCAGAACACCGCTTACTCGGTCAACATCAAGGAGCGGCTGGACTTCAGCTGCGCGTTGTTTGACACTGAAGGCAACCTCATCGCCAACGCGCCGCACATGCCGGTCCACCTGGGCTCCATGGGCGAGAGCATCAAGACGGTGATCCGCGAGAACGCCGGCAAGATGCAGCCGGGCGATGTGTATGTGCTCAACGACCCCTACCATGGCGGTACCCACCTGCCTGACATCACCGTGATCACGCCGGTGTACCTGGGTACGTCAACGCAGCCAACGTTTTACGTCGGTTCGCGGGGACATCATGCGGATATTGGCGGCATCACGCCGGGATCGATGCCGCCTTTCTCGACGTTGATCGAAGAAGAGGGCGTGCAGATCAACAACGTGAAACTGGTCGAACGCGGCGTGTTGCGGGAAGCCGAGATGCTCGCCCTGCTCAAGAGCGGAAAATACCCGAGCCGCAATCCGCAGCAGAACATGGCGGATCTGAAAGCCCAGATTGCCGCCAATGAAAAAGGTGTGCAGGAGCTGCGCAAGATGGTCGACACGTTCAGCCTGGACGTGGTGCTGGCCTACATGCGTCATGTGCAGGACAACGCCGAGGAGTCGGTGCGCCGCGTCATCACGCGCCTGAGCAACGGCGAGTTCACACTGCCGCTGGACAACGGCGCGCAGATCAAGGTGGCGATTCGTGTTAATCCCAAGGGGCGTAGCGCCCAAATTGATTTCACCGGCACCTCGCCGCAGCAGACCAACAACTTCAACGCGCCGACGGCGGTGTGCATGGCGGCCGTGCTGTATGTGTTCCGCACGCTGGTGGACGACGACATTCCGCTCAACGCGGGCTGCCTGAAACCGTTGAAGGTCATCATCCCGCCAGGCTCCATGCTCAATCCGAATCCGCCGGCATCGGTGGTGGCGGGGAACGTGGAAACATCCACCTGCATCACCAATGCGCTTTACGGCGCGCTGGGCGTGATGGCGGCCAGCCAGTGCACCATGAACAACTTTACCTTTGGCAATGCGCGGCACCAGTATTACGAGACCATTTCCGGCGGCTCGGGCGCTGGCGGCGTTACGGATGAGTCAGGCCGCCTGGTTTCGGGCTTTGACGGCACGTCGGTGGTGCAGACCCATATGACCAATTCGCGCCTGACCGATCCCGAAGTACTGGAGTTCCGCTTTCCGGTACGGCTGGAGAGCTACGAGATCCGCCCGGGTTCAGGCGGTGCGGGCCGCTGGCAAGGCGGCAATGGCGGTGTGCGCCGCGTGAGGTTCCTGGAGGCCATGACGGCCAGCATTTTGTCGAATGGACGCAAATATGGCGCCTTTGGCATGGCCGGCGGCGAAGCGGGGCAGGTGGGCCGCAACGTCGTTGTACGGGCCGGTGGCCAGACGGAAACGCTGGACCACATCGGCCAGGCCGAGATGCAGCCGGGAGATGTGTTTGAAATCCATACACCGGGTGGCGGGGGGTTTGGAAAGGCCTGAGATTGTGAAATAAGCAAAGCAGCTATCTAATCAAGGCAGGACTAATCAGGACAGGAGCAACTGCCATGGCGACGGTGTTTTCCGATCATTACCGTTTTTTGGCCCACTACAACCGCTGGATGAACCGGCGTCTGTATGACGCCTGCGAGTCGCTGTCTGATGATGAGCGAAAGCGTGAGCGCGGTGCTTTTTTTGGCTCGATTCACAGGACGCTGAACCACCTGATCGTCGCCGACCAGATCTGGCTACGCCGACTTGCCCAGTGCGGCCTGGACAACGACATCAGGATGGCCAGCCTGAATGCCAGGGTGCTGGACCTGCCCGCCGGTAGCCGCCTGAACACGGTCGTGTTCGACGACTGGAAAGCGCTGCGTGCCAAGCGCGAGCAGCTCGATGCCGCCATCGAGAACTGGGTGGTGGAGATGCCCGATGTTTTCCTGCAGCTCACCATGCGCTATGGCAACAGCAGTGGCGTTGAGCGCACGCATCCGGTCTGGCAGGCGATGACGCATTTTTTTAACCACCAGACGCATCATCGCGGGCAGGTCAGCACGCTGCTCATGCAGGCCGGTGTCGATGTTGGCGTGACCGACCTGATTGCGCTGGCCTAGGCATCATGGTCGCCAAATACTGACAAGGGGCGGAGAGAGCAAAAAGGCATCAAAAAACCCGCCAGAGGGCGGGTTTTTTGGGCCGGTAGACTTTGAAGGTTACTTCTTGGCAGCGCTGGCAGCAGGCTTGGCAGGCTCAGCCTTGGCTGCTGCTTTGGTTTCGGCCTTGGCTTCGACTTTTGCGTCGGCTTTGGGTGTCACGGCGGCCTTGGCGTCTTTGGCGGTTTCTTTCACAGCTTCCTTGGTGGCGACAGCGGCGCCCTTGACGGTTTCCTTAGTGGCCACTGCAGCGTCCTTGGCTTTTTCGGTCATGGGCTTGTCAGTTTTCTTGGCATCGGCTTTGGCTTTGGCGTCAGCCTTGGCTTCGGCGGCGCTGGCACCCTTGTAAGCTGCGCCACCAACTGTAAGGCCTTCAGCGGAAAACTTGGCGGCGCTTTTGTCGCCTACGCCTTTGACGCGTGCGATGAAGTCGTCCCAATTCTTGAACTCGCCTTTTTTACGCTCGGAAATAATCAGCTTGGTGGTGACAGGACCGATGCCCTTGATGCCGTCGAGTTCGGCTTCAGTGGCTTTGTTGACATCGACCGCCGCAAACGCTGCGACGAGGGACATCGCGGCAAGAAAAGCCAGCAATTTCTTGAACATGAGAAAACTCCTCAAAGATTGAATTGAACCAGACGCGTGATCCACCCTTGTGAACAAGGATGTCCTGTTCAATAACGTGCGGTTTCGGGCCGGGTTGACCTGCCCAAGGCGTTTTCGCTCGGGGAAACCCTAGATTTTTGTGCTGCCCAGCCATTGCATGTAGGCCGCCACACCGGTCTGCACGTCGGCAAAGGCATGCTGGCAGCCGGCAGCGCGCAAGGCGTGCAGGTCGGCCTGGGTATAGCTCTGGTACTTGCCCACCAAGGCGGGGGGAAAGGAAATGTAGTCAATCAGCCCGCCGCGCACCGCGTCTTCGAGGCTCAGGGCCGCCGCGTTTTGGCCCTGGCGCAAGGTGTTGACGACGGCCAGGGCCACATCGTTGAAGGGCTGCGCCCTTCCGGTGCCCAGGTTGAAAATGCCGGACTTTTCCGGGTGGTCCAGAAACCAGAGATTGACGGCGACCACGTCGTCGATGAAAACAAAGTCGCGCATCTGGCCGCCAGCCTGGTATCCGCCGTAGTCGCCAAACAGCTTGACCTTGCCCTCGGTCTGGAACTGGTTGAACTGGTGAAAGGCGACGCTGGCCATGCGACCCTTGTGCTGCTCTCGCGGGCCGTAGACATTGAAGTACCTGAAGCCGGCGACCTGGGTGGCGGCGTTTTCAAGCCGGGGGCCAAGTTCGCGCCGCATCCGCTGGTCAAACAGCAGCTTGGAATAGCCGTACACATTGAGCGGGCGCTCGAACTCGGGGGATTCGCTGAAGGTGTCGGAGCCGCCATAGGTGGCGGCCGAGGAGGCGTACAACAGGCGCGTGCCCTGCTCCTGGCAGGCATGGAACAACTCGCATGACAGCGTGTAGTTGTTGTCCATCATGTACTTGCCATCGGACTCCATGGTGTCGCTGCAGGCGCCTTCGTGGAACACCGCTTCGACCGGGCCAAAAGCGCCTTCGGCAAACAGGTCATAAAAGTCGTCGGCATCGACGTAGTCGGCAATTTTCAGGTCGGCCAGGTTGCGGAACTTGTCGCCGTGGGTCAGGTCGTCGACGGCAATGATGTCGTCAATGCCGCGGTCGTTGAGTCCCTTCACGAGGTTGCTGCCGATGAAGCCGGCGGCGCCGGTGACTACGATTTTCATGGGGAAATTCCTCGGTTTCAGTGCGCTAACGGCGTTAATGGCGCTAATGGCTTCAAGAGGCGGCAAAGAGTTCGTTGTAGTTCACGGTGGCGGTACCGAACTTGCCCACCACGATGCCGCCGGCACGGTTGGCAATAGGCACCGCCTCACGCAGGCTCAGGCCGGCAGCCAGCATGGCGGCGAGCGTGGCAATGACGGTGTCACCCGCACCGGTGACGTCGAACACTTCGCGGGCCACCGCCGGGACGTGAAGTTCACCTTGCTCATCAAACAGGGTCATGCCTTCCTCGCTGCGGGTCAGCAGCAGAGCCTGTAGTTTGAGCGAGGTGCGCAGGTTATGCGCTTTGACCCGCAAATCGGCCTCATTGTTCCAGGGGCCAATCACATGCTCCAGCTCGGCGCGGTTGGGAGTGATGACGCTGGCGTTCTTGTAGCGTTTATAGTCCGAACCCTTGGGGTCGACCAGCACGATCTTGCCGGCAGCGCGCGCCTGGGTAATCATCAGGACGATGTGCGCCAGTCCACCCTTGCCGTAGTCTGAAAACAGCACGGCTTCGTGCTGCAGGTGCAGTTTTTCAAACGTGGCGGATTGCGACGCCAGCACTTCGTTTTCCGGTATGTTCTCAAAATCGAGGCGCAGCAGTTGCTGCTGGCGCCCGATCACGCGCAGCTTGACGGTGGTTTTAAGTTTCGCATCGCGGCCAAAGTAGGGCGTGATGCCGGTTTGGGCCACCAGTGCTTCGAGGTGGTGGCTGGCTTCATCATCGCCCACCACGCTCAGCAGCGAAGCCTGCGCGCCCAGCGTGACGATGTTGTAGGCCACGTTGGCGGCCGCACCAATGCGCTCTTCCGTGCGGGTCACGCGAACAACAGGAACCGGTGCCTCCGGTGAAATACGGTCCACGGCACCGTACCAGTAGCGGTCCAGCATGGCGTCACCCACGACCAGCACGCGGGCCTTGGCGATTTTTTCAGGGGATAGGGAAAGTGTTGTCATGTCTGTTTGTTTTCAAGCCGGATCAACGCTCAGTGACCGCTTTTCTTTTCCAGCGGACACCACGGAACCGGCTTTGCCGGGCCGCAGGTGTCGCCCCCTGCAAGGGGGAGGGAGGCATAGCCTCCACGGGGGTGTGCCAAAAACTCTCCACGGGGGTGTTCATAGCTTCATAACTCTTCAATGCGGCGTGTCGGGTAACTGTCCCAAGCCTGACAGCCCGGGCAGTGCCAGAAATGCTGGGTTGCCTCGAAGCCGCAGGCAGCGCAGCGGTAGCGCATCAGCGGCTTGGTGGCTTGGTCCAGGGTGCGTTGCACCAGCGCGTGCTGGTGTTCATTTTCGAGCTTTTCACCAGCAATCCATTTACCGGCCGCCACCAGGGAGGTCTGGTGCTCGAGATGTCGCACATACCACTGGCGGGCCGCCACCGGGTCTGTTTCAAGCTTGACGATTGCCTCAATCACGTCGATGGACGGCATTTGCGCATAGCTGGCCTCCAGCAGCGCCCGGGCCGCGGGTTGCTGGCCACTGCTTTGCGCCATGTTGGCCAGCAGGCCGGCGGCCAGCGGCAGGCCCTGCGGTGCGGTTTTCTGCAGCTTCAGCAGCGTCTGCATGGCGTCCTGCGGTTGGCTCAGCTGGTTTTGCAGCTTGGCCAGCTCCATCAGCGGGCGCACCGATGCAGGGGCCATGGCCGCGGCTTCATGCAGGGCGCTCAATGCCTTGGCGGTATCGCCGGCAGCCGTGCTGGCGTTGGCCTGCTCGCACAGGTAGTGCGCTTGCCGGGTGCTGAAATTGCCATGGCTGGAACTGTCCAGCCGCGCGGCGATTTCGGTGGCGTTGGCCCAGTCGCGTGAACGCTCATAAATGGACAGCAAGGCGAGCCGCGCCTCTTCTTCAAACGGAGTGCCCTCGAGTTTGCGCAGGGCGATCTCGGCGCGGTCCAGCAAGCCGGCTTTCAGGAAATCCAGCGCCAGCGCGTGTTGCGCGCGGTCGCGTTCCGGCTGGGTCAGGTCGCCGCGCGACATCAGGTGCTCATGCACCCGTACGGCGCGCTCGTATTCGCCGCGCCGGCGAAACAGGTTGCCCAGCGCGAAGTGCAGCTCCGAGGTGTCGGGATCGTTCTGGACGGCCTCAATGAACGCATCGATGGCCTGGTCCTGCTGTTCGTTCAGCAGGAAGTTGAGGCCCTTGAAATAGGCCTTGGGGGCCTGGCGGTTTTCTATACGCAGTTGCCGCAAATCCAGCCGTGATGCCAGCCAGCCCAGTGTGAAGGCGATCGGAAACCCGAGCAGAACCCAGGTGAAGTCAAATTCCATGGTGAAGCGTGGAAGCGTCGTCAGTCAAATTGGTGGAGGCCCCGAAGGAGGGGTGGCGTGCCGCTTTGCGTCTTTTCCACCAGCGCGGCATCATGACCAGAATACCCAGCGCCAGGCCGCAAGCGAAGGCGGCCAGAACAACCAGCACCAGAGGCGCCTGCCACAAGGTGCCAAAAAAGAAATGCACCGCAACCGTCTGCTGGTTGTTCAGTGCAAAAGCAAAGAGCGTAAAAAAAATGGCTGCCTTGAGCAGCCACATCAGGTATTTCACTGGCAATCCCCCTAGTGGTCTGGCGATTGTAGCCAGCCCACCGTGGGAAAACCTGAAACCTTATCTGGAGTCCGTGACCGTCAGCAATTCCTCGGTTCGTGCATCCACGGCTTCCCGCAACGCCTTGCCCGGTTTGAAATGAGGTACCCGCTTTTCCGGAATGGCCACACTTTCCCCGGACCGGGGGTTGCGACCCATACGGGGCGGACGCCGGTTGATGGAGAAACTGCCAAAGCCCCTGATCTCAATCCGGTGGCCGCGCACCAGCGCGTCGCTCATCGCATCAAGAATGGTCTTGACGGCATATTCGGCGTCGCGGTGCGTCAGCTGGCTGAATCGGGCTGCCAGTTCTTCTACGAGGTCGCTTCGGGTCATGGATGAAGATGCTGTGCAGCGATGCGACCCGCCTGGGGCGCATCACACCGCTGCGCGGTCGCTTTACTTCTCGTTGTTTTCCATCTTGGCGCGCAGCAGGGCGCCCAGGTTGGTCAAGCCGGCGTTTTCACGCGAGGACTGCTGGCTCAGGTTGGCCATGGCCTCCTGCTGGTCTGCATTGTCCTTGGCTTTGACCGACAGCTGGATGTTGCGGGTCTTGCGATCCACGTTCACCACCACGGCGGAGACTTCGTCGCCTTCCTTCAGTACGTTGCGCGCGTCTTCAACGCGGTCACGGCTGATTTCGCTGGCGCGCAGGTAGCCAATGATGTCTTCGCCCAGATCGATCTCGGCGCCTTTGGCGTCAACGGTCTTGACCTTGCCGGTCACGATAGCGCCCTTGTCGTTGATCGACACGAACGTGGTGAACGGGTCGGAGTCCAGCTGCTTGATGCCCAGGGAGATGCGCTCGCGGTCGACGTCGACTGCCAGCACGATGGCTTCAACTTCCTGGCCTTTTTTGTAGTTGCGAACAGCGGCTTCGCCGGGTTCGTTCCACGAGAGGTCAGACAGGTGCACCAGGCCGTCGATGCCGGCAGCCAGGCCCACAAAGACGCCGAAGTCGGTGATCGACTTGATCGGGCCCTTGACGCGGTCGCCGCGCTTGGTGTCCTGGGCAAACTCTTGCCACGGGTTGGCCTTGCACTGCTTCATGCCCAGGCTGATACGGCGCTTGTCTTCGTCGATCTCGAGGACCATGACTTCGACTTCGTCGCCCAGCGCCACGAGCTTGCTCGGTGCTACGTTCTTGTTGGTCCAGTCCATTTCGGACACGTGGACCAGGCCTTCGATGCCGGGTTCGAGTTCCACAAACGCGCCGTAGTCGGCGATGTTGGTGATCTTGCCGAACAGGCGTGTGCCTTGCGGGTAGCGGCGGTTCACACCCATCCATGGGTCGTCGCCCATCTGCTTCAGGCCGAGGGACACGCGGTTTTTCTCGGTGTCGAACTTCAGGATCTTGGCCACGATTTCCTGGCCAGCCGTCACCACTTCGCTTGGGTGACGCACGCGGCGCCATGCCATGTCGGTGATGTGCAGCAGGCCGTCAATGCCGCCCAGGTCAACGAACGCACCGTATTCGGTGATGTTCTTGACGATGCCCTTGACTGCAGTGCCTTCTTTCAGGGTTTCCATCAGCTTGGCGCGCTCTTCGCCCATGCTGGCTTCCACCACGGCGCGGCGGCTCAGCACCACGTTGTTGCGCTTGCGGTCGAGCTTGATGACCTTGAATTCCATGGTCTTGTTCTCGTACGGAGACAAGTCCTTGATGGGGCGGGTGTCGATGAGCGAGCCGGGCAGGAAGGCGCGGATGCCGTTAACGAGGACGGTGAGGCCGCCCTTGACCTTGCCGCTGGTCTGGCCGGTGACGAACTCGCCGGATTCCAGGGCTTTTTCCAGGCTCATCCACGATGCCAGGCGCTTGGCCTTGTCGCGGCTCAGCAGGGTGTCGCCATAGCCGTTTTCGACGGAGTCGATGGCCACGGACACGAAGTCGCCGACCTGGACTTCAAGTTCGCCCTGGTCGTTTTTGAATTCTTCGAGGGGGACATAGGCCTCGGATTTGAGTCCGGCGTTCACAACCACGTGGTTGTGATCGATGCGCACTACTTCAGCAGTAATGACTTCACCGGAACGCATTTCGGAGCGTTGCAGTGATTCGTTGAATAGATCGGCAAAAGATTCAGACATGATTTTCCTAATCCACAGAACAGGGTTCCAATAGCGGGATTGCTATTGTTTTTATAGCTGCTTGCGGCGGTTTTGTGCGGCCAAACGTCTAATAAGGCCGCGGGTTGCGTTAATGAACCTGCTGACCAGTGCGTCGTGATGAGGTGAGCGCGTCGGGGGTCAGAAGGGCCGGCTGCCTTCCCACCAGTCAATCACCTGATCTACCGATTTTTCGATCGACAGATAGGAGTTATCCAGCGGGCGGGCGTCATCAGCAGGTTTCAAAGGGGCGACTTGCCTGGACATGTCACGGGCGTCCCGAGCCTCTAAATCTTGCTGAATCCCGGCGATTGTAGCCGAAATTCCCTTTGAAATCAATTGCTTATGCCTGCGTTCAGCCCGGTGCAGGGCGCTTGCAGTCAGGTAAACCTTCAATGGCGCCTCGGGAAATATGACGGTTCCCATGTCCCGGCCATCCGCCACCAGCCCCGGCAGGCGCCGAAAGCTGTGCTGGAGTTCCAGCAGGGCGCTACGCACCTCGGGGTGGGCCGACACTTTGGAGGCGGCCATGCCCGCAGCCTCGGTGCGGATGGCTTCGGATACGTCTTCGGCACCCAGGAATATCCGGTCGCCCCGAAAGCGGACCGGCAGCGTCCGGGCGATGCGCGCCACACCGGCACCATCCTCCAGCGGCACGCCGGCGCGCGTGGCGGCAAAGGCGCTTAAACGGTACAGGGCGCCGGAATCGAGGTAGTGGTAGCCAAGCCGGTGGGCGGCCAGTGCAGCCAGCGTACCCTTGCCCGAGGCCGTCGGGCCGTCGATGCAGATGACGGGGATGTGCGCGGTTGCGGCTTCGGACACGGCAAACAGGGCCTCGAAATAATCGGGGAAGGTCTTGGCGACGCACTTGGGGTCGAGAATCCGTACCGGCAACTGGGCCGGATTGAAGGCCGCCAGCGAAAAGCACATGGCGATGCGGTGGTCGTCGTAGGTGTGGATGGCCGCGGTTTTCCACACCAGGGGCGGCGTGATCTTGAGGTAGTCCGCGCCTTCCTCCACCGTGGCGCCGAGCTTTTGCAGCTCGCAGGCCATGGCTGCAATGCGGTCGGTTTCCTTGACGCGCCAGCTTGCGATGTTGCGCAGCGTGGTCGTGCCATCCGCGTAAAGCGCCATGACGGCCAGCGTCATGGCGGCATCGGGGATATGGTTGCAGTCCAGGTCGATGGCCTTGAGCGGCCATCCTTCGCCGGGTTTACCGCGCGAGATCCGCAGCGAGTTGGGCGTGCTCTCAATCTGCGCGCCCATCATTCGGGCGGCTTCAATAAAGCGGATGTCCCCCTGGATCGAGTCGGCGCCCACACCCAGAATTTCTATATTATTTTGCCCTGCGGTCGGCTCGGAAATTGCACCGAGTGCTATGAAATAGCTGGCGGACGAGGCATCCCCCTCAACATGGATTTCACCGGGCGACTGGTACTGGCTGCCGGCCGGGATAGTAAACCGCTGCCAGTTGTCGGCGCCCAGCGGCCGCTGGACGTGAATGCCGAAGCGTTTGAGCAGGTTGAGGGTGATCTCGATGTAGGGGCGGGAAATCAGTTCGCCCACCACTTCAATGTGGATGTCCTGTCTGGCCACCAGCGGCAAAGCCATCAGCAGCGCTGTCAGGAACTGGCTGGAAACATCGCCCCGCACCCGGATGGGCTCTTCGAGCTTTAGCTGGGCGGGACGCAGACGCAGCGGCGGGTAGCCCTCATTGCCGAGGTACTCGATGGAGCAGCCCAGTTGCCTGAGCGCATCGACCAGATCGCCGATGGGTCTTTCGTGCATGCGGGCAACGCCCGAGAGTTCGAACTCGCCACCGAGCAGCGCCAGGGCGGCCGTCAGGGGGCGCATCGCGGTGCCGGCGTTGCCCATGAAAAGCGTGGCTTTGGCCTGTCCGACCTGGCCACCAAGCCCGTCGATGACGGCGGTGGTTCCATGCTGTTCCACGCTGCAGCCCAGCTGTTTCAGGGCCGCCAGCATCACGGCGGTGTCGTCAGAGGCCAGCAGGTCGTGCACCGTGGTCTGTCCCCGGCTCAGTGCGGCCAGCAGCAGGACGCGATTGGAAATGCTTTTGGAGCCGGGCAGGCGGACTGTTCCTCCCGCCCGGGCCAGTGGCGGAATATCCAGGTACTCAATATCGAACATGGACCAGGACTTATTTATGGGATTTGTGCGAGGACATGCGCCAGTTGGCGCGCGTTTCGCTGGCTTGCTCGATCAGCACCTCCAGCACATCACCACTGCCACCGGAAATCAGCTGCTCCAGTGATTGCAGGGTGTCCTGGAAGATTTTGGACTGCGCCAGCAGTTCTTCGCGGTTGGCAATCAGGATGTCGCGCCACATTTTGGGGTCGCTGGCCGCAATCCGCGTGAAGTCGCGAAAGCCGGGCCCCGCCAGGGACAGGTAGTCCTTGCCTTCCTGCTGGCCCGAGATGCCGTTCATCAGGGCAAAAGCGATCAGGTGGGGCAGGTGGCTGACCGCTGCGTAGGCCGCATCATGGGCCTGCGGCGACATCTTCAACACATGGCATCCCAGGGCGGTCCACACCTCGGTGGCCTTTTGCAGCTGGACGGTGAAAGTCCGCTCGATGGGCGTCAGGATGACCTGCTTGCCGCTGTACAGGTCCGCGTCCGCATGCTCGACGCCGGAGACTTCCTTGCCGGTGATGGGGTGGCAGGGAACAAAGGCGCCGACGTTGTCGCGCAGGACGCGGCGCGCCGCATCCACCACATCCCGTTTGGTCGAGCCCACGTCCATGATCAGCGTGCTGGGCCCCACCAGATGCCGGATGGCCTTGAAGGTCGCTTCGGTGGCGGAAACCGGTACGGCCAGCAGCACGATATCGGCGCCCGAGACTGCGAGCAGGGCGGAAGGCGCTTCCACGTCGATCACCCCCATCTGGCGGGCGCGCTCGGTGGTGGAGGGGGATTTGCTGTAGCCAACGATGCGCTTGACCAGGCCGGCACGTTTGAGCGCGAGCGCGAAGGAACCGCCCATGAGGCCGCATCCGATGAGACCTAACTGTTCAAACATGAAGCGGTACCGGAAATTTTTGTAATTCTTGCATGGAGCTCTTGCTTGCGCCTCAATCGCTGACGGGGTAGGTGCCGAGAACCTTGTAAAACGCGCACAGTTGCTGCAAATCAGCCAGCGCTGCCTTGACGTGGGGCTGGGACGGGTGGCCTTGCAGGTCAATGTAGAAATAGTATTCCCACTGGCCCGATCGTGCCGGACGTGACTCGAAGCGGGTCATCGAAACCCCGTGGGTTTTCAGCGGCACCAGGATGTCGTGCACGGCACCCGGGCGGTTGGGCACTGACACCACCAGGCTGACGCAGTCCTTGCCGGAAGCGGGTGGGGAGGGCAGTGTTTGCGGCAGGCAAACCACGGCAAAACGGGTGCGGTTGAAGGCGTCGTCCTGGATAGCGTGGGCCGCCGTGTGCAGGCCGAATTGCGCTGCCGCCCGATCGCTGGCGATGCCGGCCCACGCCGGATTGGTCGAGGCCAGGCGTGCACCTTCTGCGTTGCTCGACGCGGCCCGGCGTTCCGCATTGGGCAGGTGGGTGGTCAGCCAGCCCTGGCACTGTGCCAGGGCCTGAGGATGTGCATACACGGCCTCGATGTCGTCCAGGGAGTCAGACAGCCGCAGCAGGTTGTGCCGCACCATCAGGCTGATCTCGCCGACGATGTGCAGCGGCGAGTTCAGGAAGAGGTCAAGGGAGCGCGACACTACGCCTTCGGTGGAGTTCTCAACCGGCACCACGCCATAACCGGCACTGCCCGCCGCCGTGGCACGAAACACTTCATCAATGCTGATGCAGGGCACGTGTTCAATGCTGGCGCCAAAAAATTGAAGGGCCGCCTGTTCGCTGAACGTGCCGGCAGGCCCCAGGTAGGCAACGCGCACCGGCGATTCGAGGGCCAGGCAGGCCGACATGATTTCGCGCCAGACGGCTGCAACAT
Source organism: Polaromonas sp. P4_H1 (assembly GCF_056400945.1). Classification (NCBI taxonomy): domain Bacteria; kingdom Pseudomonadati; phylum Pseudomonadota; class Betaproteobacteria; order Burkholderiales; family Comamonadaceae; genus Polaromonas; species Polaromonas sp. P4_H1. Next base: position 125,575 of record NZ_JBFUKG010000009.1, read on the forward strand.
GTTCGTTCTTGAGCGGACCGGTGTTGGCTTGCTGGATCTGCTCAATGACCTGGGCAACCCGGTCAGGCCGGAAAAAGGGCGTACCTTCGAGCTTTTTGACATCTCCCACCTGCTCGGCAACTTGCGCGCGGCGGTTCAGGAGTGCCAGCAATTCCTTGTCTATGGCGTCAATCTGGACGCGCAAATCGGCGAGGTTGGCTGTCATATCGGTGCCCGCCCGGCCGTCTGAGCGGCACTGGATGCCCCGTCAAGGGGCTGCGAACAAATGGAGCGTGGAGGCATGTCGTCCTAGGCGTGTTTTTGTTCGAATTCTCGCATGTAGCCGATCAGCGCCTCGATGCCGGCCAGCGGCATGGCGTTGTAAATGCTGGCACGCATGCCGCCGACGGACTTGTGGCCCTTCAGTTGCAGCAGGCCGCGGGCTTTGGCACCGGCCAGGAAAGCCTCGTTGCGCGACTCGTCCCGCAGCAGAAATGGCACATTCATGCGCGAGCGGCACTCGCTGCCGACGCGATTGAAGTACAGCTGGGAACGGTCGATGGCGTCGTAAAGCAGTTGCGCCTTGGCAAGGTTGCGCTTTTCCATGGCGGCAATGCCCGTCACGTCGCCTTCTTTCTGGCGTTTGAGCCATTGAAAAGTCAGGCCTGCAATATAAATCGCATAGGTTGGCGGCGTGTTGTACATCGAGTGGTTGTCCGCCACCGTCTTGTAGTCAAAGGCGCTTGGGCACGCCGGCAGGGCGTGCCCCATCAAATCTTCGCGGACGACCACCAGCGTGACGCCGGCGGGCCCGAGGTTTTTCTGCGCTCCGCCGAAAGCCAGCCCGACCCTGGACCAGTCCACCGGCCGCGAGGCCACATGGGATGAAAAGTCGATGACCAGCGGCGCATCACTTCCCAGGGCTTTGATATCGGGTAGCTCCTGAAATTCCACGCCGTGGATGGTCTCGTTGGTGCAAACATGCACATAGCTGGCGTCGCGCCGCAAATTCCAGCTCGCAGGCGGCGGCAACTGGGTATGGTCGCTGCCTGCATTTGTGGCGGCAATCTGCACGTCGCAGTATTTACGTGCTTCTTTCTGGGACTTGTCGCTCCAGCTGCCAGTCACGACAAAATCTGCCGAGGCACCGCGTGAGAGGTTCAGCGGAACAATGGCGTTTTCCGCCAGGCCGCCTCCCTGCATGAACAGGATTTTGAAGTTGGCCGGAACGGCCATCAACTCACGGAAATCGGCTTCAGCATTTTCGTAAATGGAAATGAACTCCTTGCCACGATGGCTCATCTCCATGACGCTCATGCCACTGCCGTGCCAGTCCAGCATTTCGGCGGCGGCCTGCTGCAAAACCTCTTCAGGCAAATTCGCGGGGCCGGCGGAAAAATTGAAGGGCCGGGTCATTTTTTGGCAGGTGGCTTGCTCGCCCCTGGCGCCGCAGGCGCGGAGCCGACAATTTTCAGTGCGGCATCATCAAACTGCTTGACGCGGGCGACCACATCGGCGCGCGATGCTTCGACCAGCTTCTTTATGAAGATATTGCCCAGCTCCGGTGTGCTGGCCTGGTATTTTTTGATGGCAGGGGATTCAAAAAAGGCAGCGATCTGCTTGAGCTCGTCCACCGTAAAACGCTCCGCATAAGCCGGTACCAGGACGTCGCTGCTGACTTTGCTGACCTGTTTGCCAATCAGCTTGTTGGTGTCTTCGGCATACTTTTTGAGTTCTGCATTGAGATCATCCGACGCTTTTTGCTGTTTGGCCTTGGGTACATTTGCCTCCAGCTTGGGGCCCCAATTGGCGATCAGTTCCTGGGCCGTACTGCCCGCAAGCTGAGCTACGAGCCGGTCAAGCTCTGGGCCTTGCTGCAGGGCGACAACTTTGGTGGCCCATTCGGTTTTCGGGTCTGGCGTTTGCGCATGAATGGCGGTGGAGCAGGCAAGGCCGGCCATCGCCAGAGTGGTGATCAGTTTTTTCATGAATAGCTTCCGGATTGGGATGGATTAAGGTGGTTAGAGCGGAGTGGCGGCGTCTTTGCCTGCGTCGTTCTCCACGTCGTTGTCGTCAAGCGTGGCATCGTTTTCGACGATTCGCTGGAGACCACTCAATTGTGAGCCCTCATCAAGGCCAATAAGCGTAACACCCTGTGTAGCCCTTCCCATCTCCCGGATTTCACTGACCCGCGTGCGCACCAGCACCCCCTTGTCGGTGATCAGCATGATTTCATCGTCGACATGAACCAGCGTCGCGGCAACCACCTTGCCGTTGCGCTCGCTTTGCTGGATCGCGATCATGCCCTTGGTGCCGCGGCCATGACGGGTGTACTCGGTGATGGAGGTGCGCTTGCCATAGCCGTTTTGGGTGGCCGTGAGCACGCTCTGTTGCTCGTCCTCGGCGACCAGCATCGCAATCACGCCCTGGCCCTCTTCGAGTGTCATGCCGCGCACGCCGCGCGCGTTGCGGCCCATGGGGCGCACATCGTTCTCGTCAAAGCGCACGGCCTTGCCGCCGTCGCTGAACAGCATCACGTCGTGTTTGCCGTCGGTCAGGGAGGCGCCGATCAAATAGTCGCCGTCGTCCAGGTCCACGGCGATGATGCCGGCCTTGCGCGGGTTGCTGAATTCGTCCAGCGTCGTCTTCTTGACGGTTCCCATGGAGGTGGCCATAAACACATACTGGTCGGCCGGGAAGCTGCGCTTTTCGCCGGTCAGCGGCAGGACCACCGTGATTTTTTCACCTTCCTGCAGCGGGAACATGTTGACGATGGGTCGACCGCGCGAGCCGCGCGAGCCGGCCGGCACTTCCCATACCTTGAGCCAGTAGAGCCGGCCGCGGTTGGAAAAGCACAGGATGTAGTCGTGCGTATTGGCGATAAACAGCTGGTCGACCCAGTCATCTTCCTTGGTCGCAGTGGCCTGCTTGCCACGGCCCCCGCGTTTTTGGGCGCGGTATTCGGACAGAGGCTGGCTCTTGATGTAGCCGGAGTGCGACAGGGTCACCACCATGTCGGTCGGCGTGATCAGGTCTTCGGTGCTGAGATCGAACGAGCTGTGCTCGATCTGGCTGCGCCGCGCGCCGAGCTTGGTCTGGCCGAACTCCAGCTTGATCGCGGACAGCTCTTCGCCAATGATGATGGAGACCCGCTCGGGCTTGGCCAGAATATCGAGCAGATCGTCGATTTCGGCCATGACTTCCTTGTACTCGGCCACGATCTTGTCTTGCTCAAGGCCGGTCAGGCGTTGCAGGCGCATCTGCAGGATTTCCTGGGCTTGCGTCTCGGACAGGCGGTACAGTCCGTCGCTGCCCATGCCAAAGGCCTTCTCCAGTCCGTCGGGGCGATAGTCGTCGGCATTGACCACGCCGCCATCGGCGCGGGTGCGGGTAAGCATTTCCCGCACCAGGCTGCTGTCCCATGGGCGCAACATCAGTTCGGCCTTGGCCACCGGCGGCGTGGGTGCATTGCGGATGATGGCAATGAAGTCGTCGATGTTGGCCAGCGCAACCGCCAGGCCTTCCAGTACATGGCCCCGTTCGCGCGCCTTGCGCAAGGTGAACACGGTGCGGCGCGTCACCACTTCGCGGCGATGCGAAAGGAAGACCTGGATCAGGTCTTTCAGGTTGCAGAGCTTGGGCTGGCCATTGACCAGCGCCACCATGTTGATACCGAAGGTGTCCTGCAGCTGCGTCTGTTTGTACAGGTTGTTCAGCACCACTTCGGGCACTTCACCGCGCTTGAGTTCAATCACCAGGCGCATGCCCGACTTGTCGCTCTCGTCCTGGATATGGCTGATGCCTTCGATCTTTTTCTCGTGAACCAGTTCGGCCATGCGCTCCTGCAGCGTCTTCTTGTTGACCTGGTAGGGCAGTTCGTCCACGATGATGGACTGGCGCTGGCCCTTGTCGATGTCTTCAAAGTGGCATTTGGCGCGCATGACCACCTTGCCGCGCCCGGTGCGGTAGCCATCCTTGACACCATTGATGCCATAAATAATGCCGCCGGTGGGGAAGTCAGGTGCCGGCACGATCTCCATCAACTCGTCAATCGAGGCTTCCGGATTCTTCAGCATGTGCAGGCACGCGTCGACCACCTCGTTGAGGTTGTGGGGCGGAATGTTGGTGGCCATGCCCACCGCGATGCCGCCGGAACCATTGACCAGCAGATTGGGCAGCCGGGTTGGCATGACCAGCGGCTCCTGCTCACTGCCGTCGTAGTTGGGGCCGAAGTCGACGGTTTCCTTGTCGAGGTCAGCCAGCAATTCGTGGGCAATTTTGGACAGGCGGATTTCGGTGTAACGCATGGCCGCAGCGTTGTCACCGTCGACCGAACCGAAGTTGCCCTGGCCGTCGACCAGCAGATGGCGCAGCGAAAAATCCTGCGCCATGCGCACGATGGTGTCGTAGACCGACTGGTCGCCGTGCGGATGGTATTTACCAATCACGTCACCGACAATACGGGCGGATTTCTTGTAGGGCCTGTTCCAGTCGTTGTTCAACTCGTGCATGGCAAACAGCACGCGCCGATGCACCGGCTTGAGGCCATCCCGCGCATCGGGCAGTGCGCGGCCCACAATTACGCTCATCGCGTAATCGAGATAGCTTCGTCGCATTTCCTCTTCAAGACTGATGGGCAGGGTTTCTTTGGCGAACTGGGTCATGAGAGGCCTGGTTGGGATTTTTCAAGATTCTTGAGGGGAATCCGCAATTTTAAGGCTTGAGTTTATAGCGCCCCGTTTGTGGTGAGTCAGCAACAAATGATTAAGAATCTAATTTCCGTGTCGGATGAAGCCGATAGCTTGCTTGAAGCTTAGAGTAGCTGTGGCACAATCGTTGTAACGCTTTGAGTGATGGTCACTCACGGCGTGTAAATCACTAATCGCAGCAAGTCTGCGGCTTTTCTCTAGAGGAGAACCATGAAGAAACTCAACAAAGTGGCAATGTTGTTTGCTTCCGCAGCGCTTGTTACCGCCGCTGGTGCACAAACGATCGACAACTGGAAAAATGGCAACGGTGAACTGGTCTGGAAAAACGGTACCAATGAACTGTGCTGGCGCGATGCCAACTGGACGCCTGCTACTGCAGCTCCTGGCTGCGATGGCGCTATTGTTCCGCCTGCTCCGGCTCCTGCTCCTGTCGCTGCTCCCGCTGCTCCTGCTCCTGCAGCAGCTCCGGCACCAGCCCCAGTTGCTCCTCCTGCCGCGACCAAAGTTACTTACGCCGCTGATGCATTCTTCGACTTCGACAAGTCCGTTCTCAAGCCAGAAGGCAAAGCCAAGCTGGACGACCTGGTCGGCAAGATCAAGGACATCAATCTGGAAGTGATCATTGCTGTGGGTCACACCGACTCCGTCGGCAGCGATGCATACAACCAGAAGCTGTCGGTTCGCCGTTCGGAAGCTGTCAAGGCTTACCTGGTGTCCAAAGGCATTGAGAAAAACCGCGTTTACACCGAAGGCAAAGGCGAGAAACAGCCTGTTGCTGACAACAAGACCGCCGAAGGCCGCGCGAAAAACCGTCGCGTGGAAATCGAAGTTGTTGGTACCCGCGCCAACAAGTAATCCTCTCGGGATCGCTTGAAAACCGCGCTTCGGCGCGGTTTTTTTATGCCTCAACGATAATTGCGACATGCCTACAAGCCAAAACTTTGACCCCGCCGAACTGGCCAAATTCTCTGATCTGGCCCATCGCTGGTGGGACACCGAGAGCGAATTCCGTCCCTTGCATCAGATCAACCCCTTGCGGCTGGGCTGGATTGAGGAGCTGGCCCCGTTGACCGGCCGTCGTGTACTGGATGTGGGCTGCGGCGGCGGCATTCTGGCCGATGCCATGGCCCGCAGGGGCGCCGAGGTGCTCGGGATTGATCTGGCAACCAAAGCACTCAAGGTTGCCCAGCTTCATGCCCTGGAGGCCCAGACCGAGGGAGTCGAGTACCGCGAAATCAGCGCCGAGGCGCTGGCTGCGGAGCAACCCGCCAGTTTTGACGTGGTGACCTGCATGGAAATGCTTGAGCATGTACCGGATCCGGCGTCCATTGTGAAGGCCTGTGCCACCCTGGTCAAACCTGGAGGGCATGTGTTTTTCTCGACCATCAACCGCAATGCGAAGGCCTTTCTGTTTGCCATCGTCGGTGCGGAGTATGTGCTGAACCTGCTACCGCGTGGAACCCATGAATACGCCAAACTGATCAAACCCAGCGAACTGGCTGGCTATTGCCGGACCAACGAACTGACGTTGCAGCAGACCAGAGGCATGGAGTACAACCCTTTGACCCGGCATTACTGGCTCAGCGCCGACACCAGCGTCAATTACCTGCTGGCGACCCAGAAAATCTGAGCGAAACCGTGACACCCATGTTCAATGATATTGATGCCGTGCTGTTTGACCTGGACGGTACCCTGATTGATAGCGCACCCGACCTGGGTGCCGCGGCCGACAAGATGCGCACCGACCGGGGGCTGGTCTCGCTACCTTTGTCGCAATATCGGCCCATGGCGGGCGCGGGGGCCCGCGGCATGATTGGCGTCGCATTTGGCCTGACGCCCGACGATGCCGATTTTCCCGCATTGAGAGAAGAATTCTTTGCCAACTACGAAGCCTGCATGACCGAGCGCACCTACGCGTTTGACGGCGTAGCCGAGCTGATTGAAAAAATTGACCAGGCGGGCCTCAAGTGGGGAGTGGTCACCAACAAGTCCGCGCGCTTCACGCTGCCCCTGACGCAGGCCATGCCGCTCTTTGGTAGCGCCCAGGTCATCGTCAGCGGGGATACCACGCCGCATGCCAAACCGCATCCTGCACCTTTGCTGGAAGCGGCGCGCCGGCTCATGGTGGCGCCCGGGCGCTGTATCTATGTGGGCGACGACGAACGCGACATGATCGCCGGCCGGGCTGCCGGCATGCCCACAGTGGCTGCCGCCTATGGTTATCTGGGCGCTACCGCCGATATGCAAGGCTGGATGGCTGACGCCACCATCACAAAACCCACGTTGCTCTTGAATTTGCTGCGGATGCCTTAAACTATCTGTCTTGGGGCTGCACTGGTTTCGACGCGGGTACGGACGCGCAGTGGGGCATGCCGAGCTTAGTGTGCTCGTAAAACAGACTAAAACAAACTAACTGCAAACGACGAACGTTTCGCACTCGCTGCTTAATAACCAGTGAGCCCTACAACAGCAGGCCGATGGGCTGGGCAAGGGGTCTTTAGCGCAAGTTGAAGGCTCCCGGCTGTAGGGTCATACACATCGGCTGGCTTGGTACCGGGCACCTTGGTATCAGGCGAGACAATAGGATGCTGGCAACCTGTATAGCGTGCTGCTGCGCGATATGGGAAGTGAGACTCAAATCAGACGGCTAAGCATGTAGAACTACGCGAAGAAGGCTTGCGGACGGGGGTTCAAATCCCCCCAGCTCCACCATTCAAACAGCCCCCGCCAGTGGAATACCACTGGCGGGGGTTTTTTCAAACCATCTTCTTCGGCCGTTAATTGACGTTGAATTCGCGCGTCATTCGTACGCAGGCTGGGGCGCTTGCTATGACCTGGGCAGACATAAAAATAAGCGGAAAATTCTGGGCTTGCCGACTCGGCGCCTATCTGCTGCTGAACTTCGTTGACGACCCGGCATGGCTGGCGCTGATGTTTTGCTAGGTGTCGCCTTTTCTCATCAATCCCGGTATCAAATCGTATGGAAATAGATCCCAAGGACATCGTCACAGCGGCTGCTGAGACCTCAAGAGACGCGAAGTCGTCACGCCTGAATCCGGCCGTGGCGATCGCCGTCGCCCTGCTGGCCACCTTCATGGGCATCTGCAAGGTCAAGGATGACAATATCGTGCAGGCCATGCAGCAGGCGCAGGCCGACAAGATCGATCATTGGGCCTTTTACCAGGCGAGAAACCTGCGCGAGGAGGTAGCCAAGGCGACGCTGATGCAGTTGCGTCTGCAGGCAGCCGATAAACCCGTGGAAAGACAAGCGGCCTATCAGGAAACCATCGCCCAGTACGAGAAACTGGCGAAGGAGCAGGCGACAAAGAAAGAGGAACTCAGGCTTCAGGCCTTGGCGGACCAGGCCAATTACGATGCATTGAATTTTCACGACGACCAATTTGATCTGTCTGATGCGTTGATCGCGATTGCGATCTCCCTGCTGGCCATCACTTCACTCACGCAGCTGTGGTGGCTTTACGGCTTGAGCCTGGTACCGGCGGGCTTTGGCGTTTTGATGGGCCTTGCCGGGCTGACCGGCTGGACACTTCATCCGACCTTGCTGATCAAGCTGTTAAGTTAGTGCCGACCTCGCTGGCTCGGGGTTTTCGCCCGGCGACAATAGCGTCATGGCGACCATGCAATTACAGGACATTCTTTTCTCCCAGGGCTTTGGCACGCGGCGCGTTTGTGCGGGCCTGATTCAACAGGGTTTTGTGGCCGTAGCCGGTATCCCCTGTACGGAACCGGCCATGGAGTTTGTTGCGGAAAACCTTCGCTTCACGGTGCAGGGGGTGGCGTGGGAGTACCACGAAAAAGCCTACCTGATGCTGCACAAGCCGGCCGGTTATGAGTGTTCGCAGAAGCCCAGTACTTACCCCAGTATTTACACCTTGCTGCCGTCACCGATTCGCCAGCGTGGTGGTGGCGCTGCAGCGGGTGTGCAGGCGGTAGGAAGGCTGGACCAGGACACGACTGGCTTGCTGCTGCTGTCGGACGATGGCAAGTTCATTCACCGCATGAGCTCCCCGAGGCACCATGTACCCAAGGTCTATGAAGTGACGGCAAAGCACGCGGTGGACGACAAACAGGTTCAGAAACTGCTGGCAGGCGTGGTGCTTGATGACGACCCCAAGCCGGTCCGGGCCGCTGCCTGCGAAAAAACCGGCGAACTGCAGTTAAGCCTGACGCTGACCGAGGGAAAATACCACCAGGTCAAACGCATGATTGCGGCCGTGGGCAACCGGGTGGAAGGCCTGCACCGCTCGCAACTCGGGGGGCTGATGCTGCCTGAAGACCTCAAGCCCGGGCAGTGGCGCTGGCTCACCGTGCAGGATCTGGCCAGCATTTCGGCCTGACGCCTGCTTGCGCGGTTGCCCTTCAGCTTCAGGCTACCTGGCGCCCGTCAGTGTGCCTCAACTCACTCGGCATACTGTTGGACTGGATGAGAAATGAATCGTGCCAGTCTGTGGGCATGCTGCTGCTGGTGCTGTCCCGATAGTCATGGGGCGCGTGGCGTTGGCGCATATCGCGTTGCTGAACCAGCGTCTTTTGCAGGTTGGCGCGGGCGGCCGCCACCGCGGCTTGCTCGCGCTTCAGATCCCGGCTTTTCGCGGCCGCTTCCCCGAGGAAGTCATTGCGGAGCTCATCCGGGTTTGGCAGCTTTGATGCGTTGATCACGACATAGGCAATACCGCATTGCGCCAGCAAATTGTGCTTCACATTTTTCGCCTTCTGAGACAGTCCGGAAGACTTGGGCACATCGACACAGCCAACAATCTGGCCATCCAGGGAACACACGGAAAATGTACAGCTGGTGTTTTTGAGCAGGCTGTACCAGTACAGCCCATTTTCACTGGCGTTAGGCCGGACGAAGCGGGTGACCGGCACCTTGATCATGATGTGATGGTCATCAAAAGTCTCGGCCAGCCAGCGCCAGAGTTGCAATTCCTCGCTGTTCACCAACGGCCGCGCATGCAAGGGCCAATGCCTGGGGATGCGACGTTTCTCCTTCGCAATCCAGCGCAATCGCAGCCAGTACCAAAGGGTGAGCACGCCCATCAAGGGCAGCCCCGCCATCAGTAGTTCTGGATTTTTTGTCATTTACGGCTCCCGGTTTGTCACCAATGCTTACAAGTTACGCTCAACAGGAGTAATTGGGTAGGAAAATAATCACACAATTTTAAAAATGTTACTAAAGTTGTCCGATTCTGTGAATTTCGTGATTTAAGTAACGAAAAACGAGTACTTCCCGTCACACTTCAGCAAAATGGCCAGCTACTAATCTTGCCAGAGGTGTCTTTTTGGGGTAGCCCAAGCCTGCGGGTGGCTAGGGTTGACAACCAGGCGACGGGCTTTCTGCGCACTTTTATGGCTTGTGCCACACACATTTGTTGTATGGCAGCCATTAAATGCCGTTTCATTCGTTTCATTGTGTATGTTAGCCGGACGCTCGATAACGTGCCAGACCATTTGGAACGTCTGGGCCTCCTCTGGTCGACTCTGGTCGGTCTGCGGGCGTAGCAGGGACTGACCTCCGCTATTGCACTATTTTGCGCTATTGGTTTTCCGGTCAGGCCTTCCGCCAAAAGAACGCAATGACCCGCAGTGATCCATGGCCATGGGCACTGCTGTAAAACCAGCGCATCCGGTGCTATCAGGAGGCATTGCTGGGCACCGGAAAACCGGTGATCGCTTCAATGGTTTTTTCGGCCTGCACAAGAACACGACGGGAACCAGGTGCGGAGAGCCGACCATAGGCTGCATTTCCAGCCGGTTGCCTTGATATCCGGCGAATTCATTGCCGCAGCCTGAGGGCTTCAAGGATCCCTACGGGCGTGCGTGACCAGGTCGAAAATAACCGTGACTATGGGCGCGGCTTCTGGTCGCAGCAGTGGATGGGCTTGAAGCGGCTGGCCGGCCGCGCATGAGATGTCCCGGCGCTTTTCACATCGTGTGATGCGCCGATTCACGAGGTGGCCGTTTCACGGTGGGTGGCCCGGCGGAACATGCCGTCCCGAAGGCTGCCATGCATTGGCGTTATCCTAGCTCCATGAGCAAGCTTTTAGACTCCTTCTGGCGGGCCGCCATGTACTGCCTGCATCCCCGGGTCATCGCCCTGTCGGTCCTTCCCCTGGTGATCATGGCTGTCATCTCACTCGGCCTGGGCTACTTTTTCTGGGAAGGCGCGCTGGCCGCGGTGCGCAGCAACCTTGAAAGCTATGAACTGGTGGACATGATGGTCCGCTGGCTGGAAGGGCTGGGGCTGAGCGACCTTCGTGTGGTGCTGGCGCCTGTATTGCTGCTGTTCCTGGCCATTCCCGTCATTGTGATTGCCTCGCTGCTGTTTGTGGCAATGTTCATGACACCCGCCATGGTGGCCCTGGTGGCCGAACGACGGTTTCCGCAACTGGAGCGCAAGCGGGGCGGCTCCTTGGTTGCCAGCCTGTTCTGGTCGCTGGGCTCCACCCTGCTCGCTGTGATTGCACTGGTATTGTCGATTCCCTTGTGGCTGATTCCCCCGTTGATCCTGATCCTGCCGCCGCTGATCTGGGGCTGGCTCACCTACCGCGTCATGTCGTATGACGCCCTGGTGGACCACGCGAGCAGTGAGGAGCGGCGCCAGATTTTCCGGGAGAACCGTGCCGTGCTGCTGGGCATCGGGGTGCTCAGCGGCTACCTCGGTGCCGCGCCCAGCCTGATCTGGGCTTCGGGCGCCATGTTCGTGGCGATGGCGCCTATCCTCGTGCCGGTGGCCATCTGGCTATACACCCTGGTGTTTGCTTTTTCGTCGCTCTGGTTTGCCCACTACACGCTCGCCGCCCTGGAGCAGCTGCGCAAGAAAAACAACGCGCTGGCCCCCCATCCGCTCGCGCAGGAGGCTATTAAATCAATCGCGAACGAATTGGCGCCGACTGCTTCCGAGGGGCCGGCGCCCAGCTTCGGCTCGCTGGGCGGCAATCCCCCTGTCCGGCCTTGATGACTGTCCTGCCGCAACCTCACGACTGCCCTGTATGACCACAAACTTTGGACTCGTCATTGTTGGCGATGAAATTCTCTCGGGCAAACGTGCCGACAAGCACCTGCCCAAAACCATCGAGCTGCTGGGTGCCCGCGGCATGCAGCTTGGCTACGCCGACTACGTGGGCGACGACCCGGCCCGCATCACCGCCACCCTGGCGCGCGCCTTTGCGGCGGCGCGTACGTCTGGCGATGTGGTGTTTTCCTGCGGCGGCATTGGCGCCACACCGGACGACCACACCCGGCAATGCGCGGCCAAGGCCCTGGGCGTGGAACTGGCCCTCCACCCCGAAGCCAAAACGCTGATCATGGAGCGCATGCAGGACGTGGCGAAAGAGCAGGGGCTGCCCTATGAGCCCGACCGCGAGGACAACATCCACCGCCTGAATATGGGTGTGTTCCCGGTGGGCGCCCAGATCATTCCCAACCCCTACAACAAGATCCCCGGTTTTAGCTGCCAGGCCGGTGAGGGCGCGGTGCACTTTGTTCCGGGCTTCCCGGTCATGGCCTGGCCCATGATGGAGTGGGTGCTCGACCAGCGCTATCCCCATCTACATCAGAAATCCGCCTACATCGAAAAGTCGGTGATTGTGTTTGGCTCCATGGAGGCCACGCTGACCCCCCTGATGCTCGCTATTGAGGCAGCGCACGTGGGGGTGAAAGTGTTCAGTCTGCCCAGCGTGGATCACCCCGATTACGGCCGCCACATCGAATTGGGCGTCAAGGGCGCGCCGCAGGCGGTGAGCCTGGCTTATCCCGCCTTGCTGGCGGGCTTGCAGAAATTCCAGGTCAAATTAGGCCCTGAGTTGGTGCGCTGAGAGATTGCACCGATATGGTGCATTGATGTGATGAGCCATCTTGGTGCAAAAGCGGCGTACCTCTTTTTGAGATTCTGACTTCGCAACGACAGAATCCGCGCCAGATAACGGCACAATCAGGGGTTTGGCGAAAACCGATCAGCCATCCGCTGTGGCACAAAAAGTGCATTCACCATCCGAAGACAATTTTTTAACAACCATCCAAGCAACAGGAGATTTTGATGGCAAAGACCGTCGCAGACGTCATGAAAATGGTCAAGGAAAACGAAGTCAAGTTTGTTGACTTCCGTTTTACCGACACTCGGGGCAAAGAGCAGCACGTGACGGTGCCTGTCTCCCACTTTGACGAAGACAAGTTCACCTCGGGCCACGCGTTTGACGGTTCATCGATTGCCGGCTGGAAGGGCATTGAAGCCTCCGACATGCAGTTGATGCCTGATCCCAACACCGCGAACATTGACCCGTTCTTCGAAGAAACGACGCTGTTCATGAGCTGCGACGTGCTGGAGCCCAGCGACGGCAAGTCGTATGACCGCGACCCGCGCTCCATCGCCAAGCGCGCCGAAGCCTACCTCAAGGCTTCCGGCCTGGGCGACACCGCCTACTTCGGACCTGAGCCAGAGTTTTTCATCTTTGACGACGTGCGCTGGAACACCGACATGTCGGGCACCTTCTTCAAAATCGAAGAATACGAAGCCCCCTGGAATTCTGGCGCCAAGCTCGAAGGCGGCAACCGTGGCCACCGTCCCACCGTCAAGGGCGGCTACTTTCCCGTGCCACCGGTCGACAGCACGCAGGACATGCGCGCCGAGATGTCCCTGATCCTCGAATCGCTGGGCATTCCGGTCGAAGTGTTCCACCACGAAGTGGCTGGCGCCGGCCAGAATGAAATCGGCACCCGCTTCAGCACGCTGGTGCAGCGCGCCGACTGGACCCAGATGCTGAAATACGTGGTGCAGAACGTGGCCAATGCCTACGGCAAAACCGCGACCTTCATGCCCAAGCCCATCGTGGGCGACAACGGCTCCGGCATGCACGTTCACCAGTCCATCTGGAAAGACGGCAAAAACCTGTTTGCCGGCGACGGCTATGCGGGTCTGTCCGATTTCGCCCTGTACTACATCGGCGGCATCATCAAGCACGCCCGTGCCCTGAATGCGATCACCAACCCCGGCACCAACAGCTACAAGCGCCTGGTTCCCGGCTACGAAGCACCGGTCAAGCTGGCCTATTCGGCCAAAAACCGCTCGGCTTCGATCCGCATTCCATATGTGGCGAATCCCAAGGGCCGCCGCATTGAAGCGCGCTTCCCCGATCCACTGGCCAACCCTTACCTGTGCTTCTCCGCACTGATGATGGCCGGCCTCGACGGCGTCGAGAACAAGATCCACCCGGGCGAAGCCGCGACCAAGGACCTCTACCATCTGCCGCCCGAGGAAGATGCAAAAGTGCCAACCGTCTGCCACAGCCTGGACCAGGCGCTGGACTGCCTCAATGCGGATCGCGGCTTCCTGACCAAGGGCGGTGTGTTCACCGACAGCATGCTGGACGCCTACATTGAGTTGAAGATGGGTGAAGTGACGCGTCTGCGCATGGCCACGCACCCCATCGAGTTCGAGATGTATTACTCCCTGTAAATCAGCTCCCTGCAATCAGGGCTGCAGACTCCCGGCCACTTACTGTTGCTTACGGTTTGTGGCCAAAAAAGGACGGCAAATGCCGTCCTTTTTTATGGCTGGTGGGTAATGGGGGCGCTGACTTTGTGTTTTTACCGCTTTGCAGCATACTGATAGACCGTCCTTTGCCCTTGCGGGCATCTGGAGTTCCGAATGAAAAACACTTTATCGCTGTCCCTCTTGTCCATGCTGCTGGCCGGTGCGGGAAATACCGCATGGGCCCAGCAGGTTTACCGTTGCGTTGCCGCCAATGGTGGCGTGCCCGAGTACATCAACAACACCAAGGATGCCCAGAACCGTAATTGCAAGCTGCTGTCGGGGGGCAATGTCACTGTGGTGCAGGGCAACCCGGTGCCCAGGGCGCCTGTGCGTGTTGCTGCGGCGGCGGCTTCAGGCGGTCCGCGAACCGATGGCAGCCCGGAGCAGCGTGCGCGCGACAGTGATTCGCGCGCCATTCTGGAGTCCGAGCTGAAAAAGGCCGAAGCCCGATTGGCCGAGCAGCAAAAAGAGTACAACAACGGCGAACCGGAAAAGCAGGGCATCGAAGGACGCAACTACCAGCGCTACCTGGACCGCGTGGCTGAACTCAAGGAAAGCATCGCCCGCAACCAGAGCGATATTGCCGGCATCAAGCGCGAGATTTCGCGTCTCCCGGCCGCAAATTAAGCGTTTATCTCCACCGCTTATGGGCCAAAATGGACGGCTTGAACAAGCCACATTTACCCCCTATTTCACTCCCCGTCCCAGCGTCCCCGCGCTTTCAATCGTTTGATCTGCTGGCCACGCTCGTGGCCGTGGTGCGTACCAATGGGGTGGTGGTGTTCGCCAACGCAGCGCTCGAAGACGCGCTGGGCACCTCACGCCGCACCATTGAAGGCTCGCAGCTCCCCGAGTGTTTTACCGAACCGCTGATTCTGCAAAATGCGCTGGAGGGCGCCGGCAGCAATGAGTTTGCAGCCCTGCGCTATGACGCATGGCTCAGGCGCCTGAACCACGAGCCGATGCCGGTCCATGTGGTGGTGGCGCAAACCGATACGCCGGGCGAAGCGATTGTGGAGTTGCTGCCGTTGGAGCAGCAGGCCAAGCAGGACCGCGAGGAACGCCTGATTGACCAGGCGCAGGCCAACAAGGAACTGATCCGCAACCTGGCCCACGAAATCAAGAATCCGCTCGGCGGCATTCGCGGCGCGGCGCAATTGCTGCAAATGGAAATCGACAAGGAGCTGACCGAGTACACACAGGTCATCATTCATGAGGCGGATCGTCTGCAAACGCTGGTCGATCGCCTGCTTGCGCCGCATCGGCGACCGCATCTGGTGGGCGATGTGAATATTCACGAAGTGTGTGAACGTGTGCGCTCGCTGATCCTTGCCGAGTTTCCCAAGGGGCTGCGTGTGACGCGGGACTATGACATTTCGATTCCCGGCTTCCGCGGCGACCGCGAGCAGCTGATCCAGGCGGTACTCAATATCGCCCACAACGCGGCTCAGGCGCTCGCAGAGCGCATGGTGGCAGGCGATGCGCAGATCACTTTCAGGACCCGAATCGCCCGGCAGGTAACTTTCGGCAAGCAGCGCTATCGCTTGGCACTGGAATTGCATGTCATTGACAATGGACCGGGCGTGCCGGACTCCATCAAAGACCGTATCTTCTATCCGCTGGTATCAGGGCGCGAGGGCGGTTCGGGGCTGGGGCTGACATTGGCGCAAACCTTTGTTCAGCAACACCACGGTTTGATTGAGTGCGACAGTGTGCCGGGCCGGACAGATTTCAAGCTGCTGATACCGCTGCCTTGAGGTATGTCTTCCTCCATGGTTTGATAAATAAACGCGATAACGCGAATGGCACGAAAGGGACTGCACAACATGAAACCGATTTGGATCGTTGATGATGACCAGTCCATCCGGTTTGTTCTGGAGAAGGCCCTGCTTCGTGAGGACCTTCCTACGCGCAGTTTCACCAACCCCCGTGAAGTTCTCCTGGCGCTGGAAAACGCGACAGAGGAAGAGGGCCCGCAAGTCCTGGTGAGCGACATTCGCATGCCTGGCGGGTCGGGGCTGGATCTGCTGGAGAAGGTCAAGCAAAAGCTGCCTGGCCTGCCCGTCATCATCATGACGGCGTTCTCCGATCTCGATAGCGCTGTTTCCGCCTTTCAGGGCGGCGCGTTCGAATACCTGCCCAAACCCTTTGACCTCCCAAAGGCGGTGGAACTCATACGCCGTGCTGTGGAAGAAAGCCAGCGCGAGGAGGTGGCCGAAGAGCGCATGGCGGCCGCGCCGGAAATGCTCGGCCAGGCGCCAGCGATGCAGGACGTGTTCCGTGCCATTGGCCGCTTGAGCCAGAGCATGGTGACGGTGATGATCACCGGCGAATCGGGGTCGGGCAAGGAACTGGTGGCGCGCGCGCTGCACAAGCACTCACCGCGCGCCAACGGGCCCTTTGTGGCCATCAACACGGCAGCCATTCCCAAAGACCTGCTCGAGAGCGAACTCTTCGGTCATGAGCGCGGCGCCTTCACCGGCGCGCAGACCATGCGGCGCGGCCGCTTTGAGCAGGCCGAGGGCGGTACGCTGTTCCTCGATGAAATCGGCGACATGCCTTTTGACTTGCAGACCCGCCTGCTCAGGGTGCTGAGCGACGGTCACTTTTACCGCGTTGGCGGACACAACGCCGTCAAGGCCAATGTGCGCGTGATTGCCGCCACGCACCAGGACCTTGAACAGCGCGTCAAGGAAGGGGGGTTTCGCGAAGACCTCTTCCATCGCCTGAACGTGATTCGGCTGCGTCTGCCCGCGTTGCGCGAACGGCGCGAAGATGTGTTCATGCTAACCCGCCATTTTCTGCAGCAAAGCGCCAAGCAGCTGGGTGTGGAACCCAAGCGTATCTCCGATGCGGCGCTGCAGCAGCTGAGCAACTTCGGTTTTCCCGGCAATGTGCGCCAGCTGGAAAACATCTGCCACTGGCTCACCGTGATGGCGCCTGCTCAGGTCATTGAAGCCAAGGATCTGCCACCTGAAGTGCTGGGCGTGCCGCACGAACCAGCGCCGGGGGCGGGCGATAAAGCGCCTCTGGCGTCCGTCCCGCCCACCACGCATGGTTCCGAGCCTGTTGTTCCGGCGGCGCAGTTTTCCACGGTGCCCGCTGGCGAGCAGAATTGGGAAAGCGGGCTTGAAGCTGAAGCCCTGGCGCTGCTGGCGGCGGGTCGCAGCGATGTGTGGGATGTGCTGACACGCCGTTTTGAGTCCAGGCTGATCCAGACGGCCCTGCTCAATACGCGCGGGCGCCGGATTGAAGCCGCCCAGAAGCTGGGTATTGGCCGCAATACCATCACACGCAAAATCCAGGAGCTGCACCTGGAGTAGGAACGGCTGCACTCCATGAGTTTCCATGGGGTGCTGTCCCAGGTTCCAGTGCGTTTTTTCCAGTTTCTGGTTTCCGTCGTCAGTTTCCATCGCAATCGGATTGGCAGGGCTGCTTGGTCGATGGCTGCGGGAATGGCACGTCCGATGAGGGCCGCCGTGCGACACGGACCCGCCAGTATGCTGGCCGGCACTCAAGAGGTGGCGGATCCCTGAACCTCGGCCAGGTAGCGGTTTAGCTCCGTCAATTCCTGCTCGAATTCGATCATGCTGACCACGATGGTCTTCCAGTCGCCATCGCGGCTGGCCCGCTCGATACGTTCACAGACGTTGGCCAGCGCGAGGGCGCCGACCATGGCGCAACCGCCTTTGATGAGATGGGCCAGCCGTTTGACCTGGGCGGAGTCGTCGTCGGTCACTGCCTGTCTCAAGAGCGCGGCGTCTCCCTCATTGGCCCGTTGAAACTCGATGAAAATGTCGCGCTCGACGGCCGCATCGCCCGCAGACACCCTGGCCAGCGCCACATGGTCAATGGGCGTCCTCGCCCGCCGTGCCGCAGGAAAATAGGTGGGCGGTGTGATGGGGGCCGCGGGGATGGGCAGCCAGCGCTCCAGTTTGGCCAGCAGTTTTTTTAGCTCCACCGGCTTGACAAGGTAGTCGTCCATACCCGCAGCGAGGCAAATTTCCGCCTCGCCGCCCATGGCATTGGCTGTGCAGGCAATGATGGGGTAGTGGCGGGAGTCTGTGGCTGCTTCGCGCTCGCGTATGGTCTTGGCCAGTTCGTAGCCATCCATTTCGGGCATGTTGCAGTCTGTCAGGAGCAGCGAAAATCGGCCCGACTTCCACAGGCTCAGGGCTTCGACACCGTTTCTGGCGCTCTCCGCTGCATAGCCGAGCAGGTTCACCTGGCGCATCAACAGCGAGCGGTTGGTGGGATGGTCATCGGCCAGCAGGATGAGTGTGCCCTCTGCCTCGGCCTGTGCCACGTCGGGCGCCGTCCTGCGCGTCTCCAGACTTGCGGAAAACGAGGCCGGGACATCCGGGTTGTCTTCCGGAAGCAATGCGGGGTCCGCGATGGGCAGCGACAGGTCAAGGGTCATGGTGGTCCCTGCGCCCGGCGCGCTCACCATGGTGATGGAGCCGCCCATCAGGGCTGCCAGTCGCCGGCAAATAACGAGGCCGAGGCCGGTGCCCCCAAAACGATGAGTTGTGCTCGACTCGGCCTGGGCAAAGGGCTGAAACAGCAGCCGTTGATGCTCTTCGGAAATGCCGATCCCGGTGTCTTTCACGCTGAACCTCACCCGGTCTTCACCGTCTTGACGCTCGATCAGGTCCGCCGTGATCTCGACCCGGCCATGAGATGTGAATTTGATCGCGTTGCTGACAAAGTTGCCGAGTATCTGCCGCAGCCGTAGCGGGTCCACTGTCAGGGCAGGGCTGAGCGCCGTATCGACGCGATGGGTGACCAGCAAGCGTTTGCTGCTGGCATTGCCAGAGTAAACGTGGTGGACATCTTCGACCAGATCCTTCAGGGATACGATTTCGGGATGAATGTCCAGCTTTTGCGCTTCAATTTTCGAGAAATCCAGGATGTCGTCGATGATCCGCATCAATGACCGGCCGGATTCCCGTATGGCCTTGAGGGTGGTGTATTGGGTTCCGTTGAGCGGGGTGAGGCTGAGCAGCTCCACCATGCCCAGCACACCGTTCATCGGTGTCCTGATTTCATGGCTCATGGTGGCCAGGAAGGCGCTCTTGGCGCGGTTGGCTGCGTCGGCCTCTTGGTGGGCAAGTTCTGCCGCATTCTTGGCGCTGACGATTGCCTGGTCGGCCAGTTGCCGCGCCAGGTTTTCGCGACGAATTTCGCGGTACAAGGCAATAAAAATACAGGCCGCGACCACCATGGTCAGCAGCATGGAGGTCAGCATATAGCGCTGAAAGCGTGTCGAAGCCGCTTCGCGTTTGACCAGCAAAGCCTCTTCCTCGGCGTCCATGTTCTGGATCACCGAGAGAATGGATCGCATCGCGTTCAGGCTCCGCCCCGAGTCAATCAGGGTTTTGGCTGCACCAAACCCCTGGGTCTGGTACAGCTCGATCCCCTGGTCCAGCAGGTCGTGTATGTGGTCGATCAGCGGCTGAAGGGGCGCCAGGTTTTTAACCTGGCGGGCGTTGTCACTGATGAGAAAACCTATTGATTCGGTTTGGGCGGCTATGTTTGAGACCAGATGCCGGTATAGATCGAGTTGCTGGGTCTGGCCGGTAATCAGGTAGTTGCGCTGTGCGAAGCCCGCTTCAGAGATATCACCGTAAAGACGGCTCAGTGCGGCGCGCACCTGCTGCGTGTGGGCTACCTGCTGTGCCGAGTTTGCAAAAACCGTGGTGGCCTTGTAGGTAAGCCCTCCCCCGATCGCCAGCAGCAAAAAAGCGCCGGCAAAGCCGGTGAGGATTTTTCCTTCGATTGATGTGATCGTGAAGGAAGAGGCCGTTTGTTGTGCCATGCGCTTGTGGATTGCCAGCAGTGTGCCCGTGCTGAGAAAAATGAGGGCCACCGCCGTGTTCACCGCTACCGGCGGCAGCACAACATCCGTTGTGAGTTCGCTGGCGTTCCAGGCGTAGCCGATCGCCGAAAGCGTGCCAATGATCAGCGTCACCGCCGTTGCCAAAAATGCCGGCGTGCGCAGGCCGGATCGCGGCAGGATCAGCAAGGCCAGTCCGATGCAGGCGAAAGCCGCGGCGCTGTAAGGCGACATGCGGCCGCGAATCGCGTTGTACGCGCCCTGGCGGTCGAGGAACAGCAACTCGTCAATGCCCAGGCGCCAGCCGAACAGATACTGCCCCAAGGTGGCCAGGCCCAACATGCCGACAAGAAGCGCCAGTGCCTGCGCCCCCTGCTGAAAAAATGCCGTTCGCTGGAGGTCCAGCAACCACAGGGCAGCGCCCGCCGCGATCAGGCCCAGCGCCGTATTGGCTTTCATGTCCACCGCACCCGGCAGCACGCTCTTGAGGAGGGACACTTCCCATACCCAACCCGCCAGGACCGACAGGCCGGTGAGGAGGGTTGCACTGGCGGCCAGCCTGATGATCAGCGTGATCAGCTGTACGGCAGCACCCGGTCTGCCGGTGTCATCTCCCCGGTCACCCTGGCTGGGTTCATGCAAGGTGCTGGACATGGACTGAGCCTTGAAGTGATTCGGGCAGTGAAAAATCCTTCCGTGAGCGATGAGCCGCAAGACCGCTCAGGCCCTGAGGGCGGAGGTGAGGGCGAATGACGTTAAACAGGCAGCGCAAAATGAAACACCGCGCCCTGACCTACCTTGCCCTCGGCCCACACGCGACCGCCATGTCGGGTCACCACGCGGTGGACGATGGGCAAGCCCACCCCGGTCCCTTCAAACTCGTCATCACTGTGCAGCCGCTGAAAAATCTCGAAGAGCTTGTCATACTGGTCCATGCTGAAGCCAGCGCCGTTGTCGCGCACCGAATACACCGCTTCCCCACCGTCAAGGCGGCCACTGACTTCAATCAGGGGGCTGGGGGCACGGCTGCTGTATTTCACGGCATTGGACAGCAGATTCACCCAGACCTGGCGCAGCAGCGCAGCGTCTGCCGGAGCCGGCGGCAGCGAATCCAGCACGATGCGTGGCTTATTGCCTTCCGGATGGCGTTGCAGGATCTCGTCGATGACCTGTTGGGCCAGTCCCTGCATGTTCACGCTGGCTTTGCTGATCTCGCTCCGGCCCAGCTTGGAAAAAGCCAGAAGGTCGTCGATCAGTTTGGCCATGCTTTTGATGTTGTCCCGGATGACCGACACATAGCGCCGACCCTTTTCGTCCAGTCGGCTGGCGTAATTCTTTTCCAGCAGGCCGGCATAGCCGCCAATGACACTCAGCGGTGAGCGAAGGTCATGGGTCGCCGCGGACGTGAAGCTTTCCAGGCTTTTGTGGCTGGCTTCCAGTTCTTCAGCCCGTGCCTTCAGCGCCGCATTGAGGTCGAGGATCTCCGTTTCCATTTCTTTTTGCTGGGTGACATCCTCGGAAATTCCCAGGAGGTGAGTCGCTACGCCGTGCTCGTCCAGCACCGCCACCTTCTTGGTGCGAAGCAGGCGGACTCCCTGGTTGGCCGTCTGCAGGGGCTCTTCAGCGACTTCCATGATTCCGCCGCTGGTCAGGACTTCGCGGTCCTTGGCTACAAAATGATCGCTTTCGTCCTGGGGGAAGAAGTCATGGTCACTTTTTCCGAGCAACTGGTCGCGCGAATATCCGAGCAAGTCCTCGCCTGCCCGATTGAGCCTTACAAACTTCAATTCGGCCGCATCCTTGATGAAGATCATGTTCGGAATGTTCTCGATGATCGAGTCAAGAAAACGGTTCGCCGCCAGCAGCTCAGCAGTGCGTTCGGCCAGCTGTTCACGGCTTTCGTGAAGTTCCCTGTTGCGCTGTGCGGTTGCGTCGTAAGTCGACATCAGCAGATTGAGGATTTGCGCACGGCTGGCCGTAATCTGGTGCGTCTGGCCATGGAAGAAGATGTCCACCCCCGGGCCCTTTTCTGCCTCGGTGCGAAGGCGCTGGTTGCTGAGCGCATGCTGTACGCGTGCCAGCATATGGGTTTTGTCGTAGGGTTTGATGACAAAGCTGTCGGCGCCACTTTTGAGCCCGAGCAACACGTCATCGGGGTCCGACAGGTTGGTCACCAGAATCACCGGAATATGACAAAGATCGGGGTTGGCCTTGATCTGCCGGCACAGTTCATAGCCGCTCATCTCGGGCATGTTGACGTCGCTGACAACCAGTGCGGGTCGTATCTGCGTCGCCAATTCCAGTGCGAGCCGGCCGTTGTTCGCGACGCTGGTCTTGTGCCCCTCTTGTTCGAGGATGCGGCGCAACATGTAGGCCTGCACGCCGCTGTCTTCTGCGATCAGGATATGCGCGGGTGAAGTGGCAGGTTCAGCAGAATTCATGGTGCCACTTCCTGGGTTACTGGTAACCCGTGTATGCGAGTGGCAATTCGCCCTGAATGATGCTTGCTGTCGTGCTGTGAAAGGCGGGCGCGGCCGTGGTACTGACGTGCCGGCAGTTTTGCGAATGAGGCTGGAGGTGTCGCGTCTGGTTAATTGTTTCCATCAATTAAGCCTGCTTCCCTTGGCACAGCTCCAAAGACCATGGGGTCATCGATGGGGCTTGTGCGTGTCAGTTATTTTTGGGCTAGTTTAACTAGCATTCTTTTATCGTACAAGCAATCAGGGGTATTGCATTTCGGGGAAAGTTTAACTATCCATGAATATTTTTCTATCTTGTCGTGGGAATACCCTCATATTCCATGAGCATCCACACATTAATCCGCGAAAAACGCCGGCTGTTAGGGCTGAGCGAGCAACAATTCGCTGATGCGGTGGGCGTCAGCCGCGGTGCCGTACAACAATGGGAAAAACCAGACGGAACGGCGCCCAAGCGCGCCAATCAGCCGAGAGTAGCCGAACTCCTGGGGATTTCGGTGGCCGAGCTCGTGTCCGGCGACTCCCGCATGAGCCTGGGCCTCGATGTGCGGGCTGAAATACCTCTGATTTCCGAAGTGGAGGCGGGCAACTACACGGTCATCGACAATTTCAAGCCCCGGGGCGGCTTTGAGACGGTGCCTGTCACCGTGCCGGTCAAACGCCACACTTTTGCCCTGCGTGTGCATGGTGACAGCATGGTGGGCAGCACCGGCGACTCTTTTCCCGAAGGTTCCATCCTGGTGGTGGAGCCCGAATTGACGGCCGAGCCCGGTGACTACGTGATCGTGCTGAACAGCAAAAACCAGACCACGTTCAAGCAACTGGTCAAGGACGGCGCTGATTATTACCTCAAGCCCCTGAATACCCGTTACCCAGTCAAACCTCTGGGTAGCGCCGAAATCATCGGCGTGGTGCGCGAGTTCACCAAACGTTTTCGTTAGAGCGCCAGTGGTCAGCGGTTAGTGCTTGGTGAGGCGGCGGGCCTGAAGCCTTTGGCTGGCCTGTATGACGGCGCATTGGTTCAGGACAGTTCAAGCCCGGCCAGCACCGGCGCATGGTCGCCAGGGCGCTCGGTTTTACGCGGCTGCTCAAATAGGCGCAAAGGCATCCGGCAGCCCCAAGTCGAGCGGCGCAGTGAACGTGCTGGCGTTCTTCCAGGGTGCGGTGGTGATTCCTCGTCCTTGCGTTTTCGCAAAAATTACAGCGCTCGCATTCGCGTCATATAGTTGCCGAATCAAAAAACCATCAAAAAACCATCAAAAAACCATCAAAGGACCATCATGAGTCTTTCCGCGGCCGACATGCGGGCGCGCTGCCTGCAGGAAACGGCGCTGCGTTATTTCTTCGAGGTGGCGCGCTGCGGCTCACTGACTGAGGCCTCGGAACGGCTTCACGTGGCGACTTCGGCGATCAGCCGCCAGATTGCCGGGCTGGAACAGGCGCTGGGTACGGCGCTCTTTGAGCGGCATCCGCGTGGCATGGTGCTGAACGCGGCCGGCGAGATACTGGCAACGCACGCGCGCCGGGCGAGCCTGGATGCGGAAAGAGCTATCCATGAGATCCTTGCCTTGCAAGGCCTGCGCTCGGGCAAGGTGCGAATCGCCGCATCAGAGGCTTTTGCCAACGAATTCCTGCCGCCGCTGATCATCGCATTCAGAGCCGGGAACGAGGGCATCGTTTTCGAGTTGAATGTCGAGCCACCGGTCCAGGTTTCGGTGCGCGTTCGCGACGGCGATGCAGACATCGGATTGAGATTCAGCCGTGCCCCGGACAAGGAGATCAAGGTCGAGTACCGCCAGCCGGCGCCCGTTCTGGCGCTGATGCGCCACGATCATCCCCTGGCCCAGTCCCGGTCGGTCACGCTGGCACAGATGTGCGCCTATCCGATGGTGCTGCCTGCGCCGGACACGACGGTGCGCCAGATGATCGATATGGAGTGCAGCCGCCAGCAATTGCTGATGGAGTCCGTGCTGACCAGCAACAGCATGACGACGCAGCACAACTTTGTCGTGCATGGCGGCGGTATCACCGTCTGTGGGGAGGTGTCGGTGCGGCACCTGGTTGCTGCCGGCACGCTGGTGGTGATTCCGATCCGCGATCACGGCATGGGTTTGCGCTACATCGAGGTGCAAACGCTGGCCGGCCGCAGCTTGCCGCAAGCGGTACAGTCCTTTCTCGACTATCTCAAGCAACGCCTGTCCGAGCAGCCACAGACGGGTTGCGGCTTCGGGCTTTGATGTCACGCCGCTAGCCGTTTGATTCCGTCCGATGAGCGATAAGTCCTTGCAGTTTGCGTGCCCGGGTTTGCCGTTTCGGCAACCAAACATTGCAAATTCTCTTATTGTGGTAATGCTGAAGTCTTCCTAAGATGCCGTCGGAGCTGACTTTCCTGGCATCGCTCGCCCACAACTCAAGGAAAATTTCACATGCGTTATCTGTCTAGCTGCCTCCGCATGCTCGGAGTCGCCTCGCTCATTGCCGCAGTCGCAGCCGCCCAAGCCCAAGCTTGGCCCGAGCGGCCGGTGCGACTGGTGGTGCCGTTTCCCGCCGGCGGCGCAACCGACCTGGTTGCCAGGGTTATTGCTCAGCGCGTGTCAAGAGACATCGGGCAGCAGGTCATCGTTGACAACAAGGCCGGTGCGGGCGGCACGATAGGTTCGGCCGAGGCCGCAAAGGCGACGGCCGATGCCTATACCCTGCTATTGACGACGAGCAGCACGCATGCCATCTCGCCGCACCTCATGCCCAGGCTGCCCTACGATCCCATCAAGGATTTCACGCCGATTGCGCACCTGGCCGACGCCGCTAGCGTGCTGCTAGTGACACTGTCGCTGCCTGTGAAAACGGTGCCCGAGTTGATCGCATACGCCAAAAAGCATCCCGGCCAACTCAATTACGCCAGCAGCGGTAATGGCACCATCGTGCATTTGACGACCGAAGCCTTCAAGGCCCAGGCTGGCATTTTTATCACCCACGTGCCTTACAAGGGCACGGCATTGGCCATTCCCGATGTCATTGCCGGCTCGGTGCCGGTGCTGATCGACTCCATCCCGTCCGGCATGCCGCATGTCAAGAGTGGTCGCCTGCGTGCCTTGGCCGTTACCGGAGACAAGCGCTCCGCACTGGCGCCCGAGCTGCCGACCGTGGCCGAGGCGGGTCTTCCTGGTTTTTCATCCGTGACCTGGTTTGGGTTGTATGCACCGCGCGGCATGAAAGCTGATCTGGTGGGGCGTGTGCATGAGGCCTTCGCGAAAGCGGCCCACGCGCCCGAAGTGGTGGAAAGCCTGGCCAAACTCGGCGTTGAACCCGCCCCACTGGGCACGCCCGCACAGTTCGCCGAGATGGTGTCTGCCGACAGTCAGCGCTGGGCACGCATCATTCGCGAACGCAAGATCACCCTCGAATGAAATACGCACCCATGCCCATTCCATCCGCCATGGACTTCGCGAATCCCTATGCCTCGGCCCGTTCTGCCGTGCTGGGGCGCAACGTTGTCAGTACCTCGCAGCCACTCGCTGCACAGGCTGGCCTGCGCATGCTTCTTGCCGGAGGCAATGCCGTTGACGCCGCCATCGCCACGGCGATGGCGTTGACGGTTGTCGAGCCGACCGGCTGCGGCCTCGGCAGCGATGGCTTCGCGATTGTCTGGGATGGCAAGGAGTTGCACGGTCTGAACGCCTCCGGCCGTTCGCCCGCGGCCTGGTCAGCCGACCGTTTTGCTGGCCACGGTGCAATGCCCGACAAAGGCTGGGAGGCCGTCACGGTGCCTGGTGCTGTTTCGGCCTGGAGCGCACTGTCGCGCCGTTTCGGCCGCCTGCCGTTCACCGCCCTGGCCGCGCCTGCCATTGATTACGCACGCAACGGCTTTGCGGTATCGCCAGTCATCGCGCATTTATGGGCGCTGGGCGGTGTGCGGCTGGGCGAGCAGCCTGGCTTTGCCGAATGCTTTCTCCCCGATGGCCGCGCCCCGCGCGCGGGTGAATTGTTTCGCAGCGAGGCTCATGCGAGCACGCTGGAGGCTATTGCCGAAAGCCATGGCGAGGCGTTTTACCGCGGCGCGGTGGCCAAGCGCATCGCGGCCCATGCCAAAGCCCATGGCGCGGCGCTGACGGAGGATGATCTGGCCAACCACAGCGCCGACTGGTGCGGCACGCTGGCGCAGCCCTTCGCTGGTTCCATGGTGCACGAACTGCCGCCGAATGGGCAGGGCATTGCAGCCTTGATGGCGCTGGGCATGATGGAGGCATTGGGGATTGGCAACCAGCCGCCTGACCATGTTGATACGGTGCACCTGTCGATTGAGGCAATGAAACTCGCGCTGGCAGACCTGCATCAATACAACGCCGACATTGACGCCATGCAGATCCCGCCCTGCGCGCTGCTGGCCCCAGCCTACCTGGCCGAGCGAGCCAGGCTGATTGACCGTCACCGGGCTGCCGACCCCGGCCATGGTGCGCCCAAGCCGGGCGGCACCGTCTATGTGGCAACGGCGGATGCCTCCGGCATGATGGTCTCCTTCATCCAGTCCAACTACATGGGATTTGGCTCGGGCGTTGTTGTGCCAGGCACCGGCGTCAGCCTGCAGAACCGAGGCCATGGCTTTTCCCTGCAGCAGGGACATGCCAATCAGGTAGGGCCTGCCAAGCGCCCTTCGCACACCATCATTCCGGCGTTCGCCATGCATGCCGACGGCACGCCGCAAATGGCCTTCGGTGTGATGGGGGGGCCGATGCAGTCACAAGGCCATGTGCAAATGGCCTTGCGCGTGCTCCACTACGGGCAGAATCCGCAAGCCGCGGCCGATGCGCCACGCTGGCGAGTGACGGGCGGACGCAAGGTGGCCGTTGAACCGAACTTTGACGCGGACGTGGTTCGCGAGCTTGCTGCGCGCGGGCATGAGGTCACTGTAGAGCGCGGTGATGGTGTTTTTGCCTTTGGCGGCGCGCAGCTGGTGTACAGGCGTGGCGACAGCTACGTCGCCGGCTCCGACCCGCGCAAGGACGGCCAGGCCGTGGCATTCTGATTTACCGGTTGCTCCCGCTGGGCTGCGTTGGCGACTGC
Organism: Polaromonas sp. P4_H1; assembly: GCF_056400945.1. Taxonomy (NCBI): domain Bacteria; kingdom Pseudomonadati; phylum Pseudomonadota; class Betaproteobacteria; order Burkholderiales; family Comamonadaceae; genus Polaromonas; species Polaromonas sp. P4_H1. The sequence continues at coordinate 153,190 of NZ_JBFUKG010000009.1, forward strand.
CTGGCTGGCTGCCGGGCATAGGCGGCGGTATGTTGTTTGTGTTGGCGGCCTATATGGCGAGCAAGGTTTTTGCGGCCTGCCTGCATTGGCGCGGCGTCATAAAAACGAGGCAGCCAGCGGGCCAACTGGCGGAGTCGGACGCGCGCCGACCCGGTGCGAGGGACAGGGCCTGGGTTTTAAATAAATAATGGCCATATCCATTGTTAGATGGCTCATTATTGATATTATTTTTATAGCCAATCGAGTTCCGCCACGACCGGCGCGTGGTCGCTCGGGCGCTCGTTTTTGCGTGGCAGCTTGTCGATCAAGCAGCTTTTTACGGCTGGCATGAGTGCATTGCTCACCAGGATGTAGTCAATGCGCAGGCCGCGATTCCTGCGAAACGCGAACTCCCGGTAGTCCCACCATGAGTAGGTTTTTTCCGGCTGCTCGAACAGGCGGAACGCATCGTGCAGGCCGAGCCCGAACAGTCCCTGCAGGTGTTGCCGTTCGTCGGTGGTGTGATGAATCGTTTCGTGCAGGCCTTGCGCGTCATACGTGTCGCGGTCGTCTGCGGTGATGTTGAAGTCACCCAGCAGCACCAGCTTCGGGTGCCGGACGAGTTCTTCGCGCAGCCACGCGCGCAGGCCGTCGAGCCAGCGCATCTTGTATTCAAACTTCTCGGTGCCCGGTGCCTGGCCGTTGACAAAATAGCCGTTGACAACGCGCACCTCGCCGCTCGGTGTGTCCAGCGTCGCAACAATCACGCGCGACTGCTCATCCGTGAAGCCGGCTATGTTCTTCACGATGTTACGTGCCGGCGTGCGACTCAAAATGGCCACGCCGTTGTAGGTCTTCTGGCCGAACACCGCACTCTGGTAGCCCACATCGGCCAGTGCCTGCAGCGGAAACTTGTCGTCGGAAAGTTTGAGTTCCTGCAGGCACAGCACATCCACCGGATTCGCCACCAGCCAGTCAAGGACCTGCGGCAGCCGCACGGCCAGCGAGTTGACGTTCCAGGTGGCGATTTTCATGGTTTTGGAGCTCCAGGGCAAGCAAGATAAGGAGGAGATGCTATTAAATATGCAGCAAGGCGAGCGCGCCGACCGCCATGCCCACGCCGGCCAGTGCGAACATGCCGTATTCCAGCCAACGCTTGCGTGTCAGCAGGGCAATGGCCGCCAGCGCGATGGAGACCTGCAGCACCGTGGTGGCCTGCGCCCAGCGGTGGTGCTGATGCATCTGGTTGTCCGACGACTTGTCCCAGGTGGCAGCTTCAGCCTCCAGTTTCTCGGCTGCTGTCTTGATTTCGTTCTTCTCTTTTTCGTAGCGCTCGATCTTGCTCTGGTAGGCGACCTTCCTGTCTTCAGGCGCCAGATCGCGGGCGAATTCGGCGAGTGACTGCTTGGTGCTCTTGGCCTGAAAGTAATTCCACTGGTTGGAGGCTTCGGTTTTTTTGATGGCGGCGTTATTTTTATACAGGCCTGCATTGGCCTGGGTCGCACCGCCCATGTAGGCAAAAATGGCCCCCACGGTCGCAATGATGGCCGTCACGACGGCGATCTGCGCGATCATGCCGCCGCCGCTGTCGTGTGCTGCGCCATGAGCGCCCTGGGCGGCATGCTCCAGCTCGTGGTCGTGCGGCCCGTGGACGTGAAATCCGGCTCCTGACATGTCAATTCCCCTTGTGTTTGTCGTAAGTGATAAAACTGAATTTCAGCCCATTGGAGGAGATGTGATCCTCACGCGCAGCTTCAATCCATTCGGAACCCAGCGGGGGCGCAAAGGCATCCCCTTCAAAGTCCTGGGCAATTTCGGTGACTTCGATGCGCTGCGCCAGGGGCTCGGCTTGCGCGTAAATTTGCGCGCCACCGATGACCCAGACTTCTTCAGACTGCCCGCAAAGGCTCAAAGCGTCGGCCAGGCTGGAAGCGGGCTCGGCGCCATCTTCTTTCCAACCCTGCTGCCGCGTGATGACCACGTTGCGGCGGCCGGGCAGGGGGCGGAATTTGGGCGGCAGTGAGTCCCAGGTCTTTCGCCCCATGATGACGGGCCAGCCCTGGGTCAGGCGCTTGAAGTGGGCCATGTCTTCCGGCAGATGCCAGGGCATGCGATTGTTGTTGCCGATCACGCCGTTGGCGGCGCGGGCAAAAATCATGTTGATGCGCATGAACTACACCGCTACCGGCGCCTTGATGGCCGCATGGTGCTGGTAGTCCAGGAACTCGAAGTCGTCAAACTGGTAGTCGAAGATCGACTCGGGCTTGCGCTTGATGTGGAGTGTCGGATAAGGGAAGGGGGCGCGGCTCAATTGCAGGGCCACCTGCTCGGCGTGGTTGCTGTAGATGTGGCAGTCGCCGCCCGTCCAGATGAAGTCGCCCACGTCCAGGTCGCACTGCTGCGCCACCATGTGCGTGAGCAGCGCGTAGCTGGCAATGTTGAAGGGCACGCCGAGGAAGATGTCGGCGCTGCGCTGGTAGAGCTGGCAACTGAGCTTGCCTTTACCGCCAGCTTCCGTGGCAGGCGCGACGTAGAACTGAAAAAATGCGTGGCAAGGCATCAGCGCCATCTTGGAGAGGTCAGCCACGTTCCAGGCGCTCACGATGATGCGGCGCGAGTCGGGGTTGGTCTTCAGCGTCTTGATGACTTCGCTGATCTGGTCAATATGCCCGCCGTCAGGCGTCGGCCAACTGCGCCATTGCACGCCATAGACCGGGCCCAGGTCACCGTCTTCGCGGGCCCACTCATCCCAAATTGTCACGCCGCGCTCTTTCAGCCAGTTGTTGTCGCTGCTGCCGGTTAGAAACCACAGCAGCTCCTGCACGATGGATTTGAGGTGAACCTTTTTGGTCGTCACCAACGGAAAACCTTCGTTCAGGTCAAAACGCATCTGGTAACCAAACACGCTCTTGGTGCCAGTGCCCGTGCGGTCGGCCTTGAAGACACCGTGCGTGTCGACGTGGCGCATGAAGTCTTCGTACTGGGAGCGGATGGGGCGGTCAGGGCGGTTTTCGGGAGGGGTGTTCATGGATAGCCAACAGCTTGATGATTTTGAGTGCCTTGCCCCGCTGCAGCAGCAACTTTTCCAGGCCGGGGATGGCAGATTTTATGCGGACTGGCGTTGTCTGCTGGTTTCCTGCGCTGGACAATCCTTGGGTTTGACGGGCTAATTGGACGCTGACCCCAGTTACTCAGTGCCTCCGCAGCCATGGGGTCTCGCCTTCCCCTACCGCGCGTCCGCCGCTGCTTGCTTTCCGCCGACCGGCACGCTAGGCTAATCCTGCGCTCAACCTGGCCCGAGCAAGCGGCGCGTCGCACCGCCTACTCGGGCCGGTCAGCGTTGACGTCAGGCGTGTCTTTATGTCTACAGCGAGTGTAAACATCCAGAAGGGCAGCAAACATGGACAAGCATCAATTTCCGAGGGCTGGCTTGGGCTTCTCACGACGAATCCTCTTACACAAGAGTGCCGTGATACTTGGGGGCGGGCTTCTGGCCGGCCCCGCTTTTGCTGCCAGGCAAGGCTGTCGGCCCACCGAGTCCGAAGTCCTCGGTCCGTTCTATCGGTTCGGCGCGCCATCTCACTCCCGGCTGGCAGGTCCTGACGAGCCCGGTGACAGGCTTGTTCTGACCGGCACAGTGTTCAGTTCAGACTGCCGTACACCTCTCCCGGGGGCCTTGATCGAGGTGTGGCAAGCGAATCACGCTGGCTTATACGACACCAACAAGCCAGGCAACTTCACCGAGGCCGGCACTTTCCACTTGCGGGGGATGCTGTATACGAATGAAAAGGGGCAATACGAGATTGAGACGATTGTGCCGGGCCGATACCCTATTCCGCCAAATCTCCCGGGGCTCGAGAAATATGGGGGGCTGACGCGACCTGCGCATATTCACTTTCGGGTCATGGAATCGCTGCATGTTCCGGTGACAACGCAGCTCTATTTCAAGGGCGACCCCTTCATTGCCAAAGATCCGTGGGCCGGCCGCAAGCCATCGTTGGCCATTGATTTAAAGCAGGACGGCAAGCTACGCCGCAGTGTTTTTGACTTTGTACTCGCCAGGGGCTTGTAGAAAGCAAAGGCGCGCCTGACAGACGGCTGCACCTCAGCGTCAGGCCGATCGTCAGGCCGCTCAAGGAATGCGACCATCCATCGTGCCTGACCACTACCCTGCCGCGTCGCGCACATGTTGAGCTGGAGACCGCCATGCCGGAGCAACTCACCAAGCATCCCGAGGTGACCCTGCAGGTCCTGCGCAGCGCGGGCGCCAAGTGCGCTGAGGGCGCTCCCCAGGACATACTCACCAGCTGCCCCACCGAGCGTTTTTGCAAACTGTCGGGCGGTGAGATCTGCGTCTTCGGCTTGAACGATGCCTCGAAAATGACACAGATTACGTCGATCGAGTGGAGAGCTCTATTGCCGTCTGTCCTGCCCGAACCACCGTCTACGTCCGGATTGTTCGCGAGCGAAGCGCTGCTGAGCGGCGGTTTGGGCCTGCTGGCCGGCGTGGCCATAGGTCTGGTCGTCTCGCATTTGCGCCGCCGGCACTCCTGAGGCGACGAGCGGTACGGTCAAGCCTGCGAGCCAGCATGTCAACACAACAGACGCTCCCGTCCAGACAGCGGCCTGGCTACAAGGGCGTCCCCTTTTTTCGGTGCGGACGATGGATGTCTTGCTAAAAATGTTGACCGTGGGCGGTGCGGCGTATGCCGTGTTGTTGGCCATCGTGTTTGTGCTGCAGGGACACCTTCTTTACTTCCCCGATGCGGGGCGGCAGATTCTGCAGACGCCCAAGGATGCCGGGCTCGACTATGAGGCGGTGTGGTTGTCGACGGAAGACGGAGTCCGGATCGAGGCCTGGTACGTCCCCGCGCCGGCGGCGCGCGGCGCGGTGCTGCTCGCCCACGGCAACGCCGGCAACATATCGCACCGGCTGGACTACGCCCGCATGTTCCACCGCCTCGGCTACTCGTTGCTGTTGCTCGAATACCGCGGCTACGGCCGCAGCGAAGGCAAACCAAGCGAGGAGGGCACCTACGCCGATGCCCGCGCCGCCTGGCGCCACCTCGTGGCGGAGCGGGGATTTCCGTCCGGTCGCATCGTGCTGGTGGGCGAGTCCCTGGGCGGCGCCGTCGTCGCCCGGCTTGCTGCCTCCGAGCGCCCCGGGGCGCTGGTGCTCGCGTCATGCTTCGTCTCGGTGCCCGAGCTGGCGGCAGAGCTCTATCCCTGGCTGCCGGCGCGGTGGCTGGCGCGCTACCGCTACGACACGCTGGAGGCCCTCGGGCGCGTCTCGAGCCCGGTGTTCATTGCCCATAGCCGGCAGGACGACATCGTGCCGTTTCGCCACGGCGAGCGGCTGTTTGCCGCCGCCCGGGAGCCAAAAGCGTTTTTGGAGCTGGCCGGTGGCCATAACTACGGTTTTCTGTTCACGCGTGAGGCATGGCGTGAGGCGTTGGGGCGCTTCCTGGCACAGCATCTCCCGGCGGACGCCATGGGGCCTGTTCCACGGTAAAAAGTTCGGGTACAGTATTTTTATCGGGGCTGTTGCTACCCGGCTTGATGGCTGTATTGCGCATCATTTCCTTTCTTGCAGGGACATGCCCCGCCGGCGCTTTCCAATCCGACGTTGACAAGAGATGCCTGTGACCACTGACGAACCAGTTCTCTTCTTTGAAGGCGGTTGTACCTGCCGCCTGGTGCGCTACCGCATGACGACGAAGCCAATGTTCGTTCACTGCTGTCATTGCCGCTGGTGCCAGCGTGAAACCGGAAGCTCTTTTGCGCTCAACGCACTGATCGAAGCCGATCGCGTGGAGTTGTTGCAAGGCGAGGTCGAACTGGTCGATACGCCGTCGAACAGCGGCAAAGGCCAGAAGATCGCGCGTTGTCCCAGGTGCCGCATCGCCGTCTGGAGCAACTACGCCGGCGCAGGCGACCTGATGCGCTTTGTCCGCGTCGGAACACTGGACGAGCCCGACCGTCTGCCGCCCGACATTCATATTTTCACTTCATCGAAACAGCCCTGGGTGGTGCTGGCGCCGACGACCCCCGCAGTTGCCGAGTACTACAAGGCCAGGGACCATTGGACCCCGGCGAGCCTCGAGCGGCGTGCTGCCTTGCTGGCCGCCAAAGCCCGGCAGTAGTTTCACTGCGCGCAGCCATCGAACGAGGTGCCTGGAATCCATGAGGAGGGGAACGTGACCACTTTGGCTTTGGCGGGCGACGTGATGCTCGGGCGGCTCGTCAACGACGCCGTACGGCGAAAGCCGGCGGCAAAACCCTGGGGCGATGTGCTGCCCGTCATGGCGGCGGCCGACGCCCGCATCGTCAATCTCGAGTGCGCCATCACGACCCACACCGAACGGTGGACGCGCACGGAAAAAGTGTTCCATTTTCGCGCCGCCCCGGGGGCCGTCAAGGTATTGCGTGCCGCGCGGATCGACGCGGTATCGCTCGCCAATAACCACGTGCTCGACTTTAACGAGGTGGGCCTGCTCGATACCCTGCATCACCTGGACCACGCCGGTATTGCGCATGCCGGCGCCGGACACGACCTGGGCGAGGCCAGGCGTCCTGCTTTCATTCACGCGGACGGAACCCGCATCGCGCTCATCGCGCTGACGGACAACGAAGCGGCGTTTGCGGCCACCGCCACGCGTCCGGGCACCTACTATCTACCGGTCTCGACTGACGCCGACACGCTGGCGCAGATCGGCGCCAGCATCCAGGCGGCGCGCTCCGCCGGCGCCGACATCGTCGTGCTCTCCAACCATTGGGGGCCAAATATGACCCTGTACCCACCGCGCCATTTTCGCGACTTTGCACACGCAGCGATCGAGCTGGGGGCGGACGTGTACTTCGGGCATAGCGCCCACCTGTTTCACGGGGTCGAGATCTACAAGGACAAGCCGATTCTCTACGACACGGGTGACTTCATCGACGACTATGCCGTCGACCCCTGGCTGCGCAATGACTGGTCCTTCCTGTTTCTTGTCACGCTCGAAGCAGGCAGGCTGGTTCGCCTCGAGTGCGTACCCGTGATATTGAGGCTTGCCGAAGTCCGCCTGGCCCAGGAGCCCTTGTGTGCCCAGCTGTGCCGCCGCATGCGGGCCCTGTCCGAAGAGTTCGGGACGCGCCTCAGGGAAAGCGGCGAGCGCCTGGTGTGGGAGCCAGGCCGGGACGGCGGTGGTGGTGGTGCGAGCTGTTGATTGCCGGGCCAGTTTGACCCTTCGTGGCCTGCACCCGGACGGCAAATCTATATTCGCAGCACTCGCCCTGGATTCATCAGATTCTGCGGGTCCAGCGCCCGCTTGATGGCCCGCATCATGCTAAGGGCCACCGGTGATTTGTGCTGCTCCAGCTTGTCGAGTTTCAAGCTGCCGACACCGTGCTCGGCAGAAATCGAACCGCCGAATTTTGTCACCGAGTCGTAGACCAAGGCATTGACTTCTTCCTCGTGATCGCGCAAAAACGCTGCGGCATCGCCGCTGGCGGGCGCCTGCACGTTGTAGTGCAGGTTGCCGTCGCCCAGATGGCCAAAATTCACCAGCCGCACGCCCGGGATGGCTTGCATCAGCAGGGCATCGGTGACCTCCACAAACTCCGGAATGCGCGAAACGGCCACCGAGATGTCGTGCTTGATGTTCAGTCCTTCCTCGGCCTGGGCCAGCGGAATGCTTTCACGGATGTGCCAGAGCTGGTGGGCCTGGGCCAGATTTTCAGCGACCACCGCATCTGTCACGCAGCCCTGCTCTAGCGCGGTCTCCAGCAGCTTTTCGAACTGCGCGCGGGCATGGGTTTCCGATTCCTGATCGGAGTTTTCGAGCAGCACGCAGAACGCGGTTTCTTCATGAAGCGGTACCCGTAGCTGCTTGAAGTTTTTGGCGACCAGGCTCAGGGCAAACTGCCCCATGACCTCAAAGCCGGTCAGGCCGGCGCCCAGGTGCTGGTGGGCCAGCGCAAGAAGGCTCACGGCATCCTGCATCGAGGGCACGGCCGCCCATGCGGTCAGCTGGACGGCGGGCTGCGGATAGAGCTTGAGTGTGGCGGCGGTGATGATTCCGAGCGTGCCTTCGCTGCCGATGAACAGGTCTCGCAGGTCGTAGCCCGTGTTGTCCTTGCGCAGGCCGGACAGGCCGTTCCAGATGTCACCCTGAGCCGTCACGACTTCCAGCCCCAGGCACAAATCACGCGCATTGCCGTAGCGCACCACCTGCGTGCCGCCGGCATTCGTCGCCAGGTTGCCGCCAATGGTGCAGCTGCCTTCGGCGGCGAGGCTTAAGGGGAAAAGAAAACCGGCCTTGTCGGCAGCCTCCTGCAGCGTTTGCAAAATGCAGCCGGCTTCCACGGTGACGGTGAGATTTGCCGCATCGATCTGGCGCACGGCGTTCATGCGCTGCAGGCTGAGCACCACCTGCCGGCCTGACTCGTCGGGGATGGAGCCGACCGTCAGCCCGGTGTTGCCGCCCTGCGTGACGATGCTCACGCCAGCCGCCGCGCAGGCCTTGACGATGGCGGCCACTTCCGCGGTGATGGCGGGCCTGACCACGGCCAGAGCCTTGCCGCGCGAGCGCTTTCGCCAGTCGAGTTCCCAGGCCGTCAGGTCGCCGTCACTGAGTACCTGGCCGGGGCCGGCGATCTGCCTCAGGGTTTCCAGTAAATCAGGGTGAGTGCTCATGCTGTCTTTTCTCCGGTGGCGGCGGCTGGCACCGCATTTTTCAGTCGTACCCGTACATGCAGCGCACAGGCCGCAAAAAGCACCAGGCACAGCAGGACCTCGAGCATGGCCAGGTAGTTGCCCGGCGCGCGGTCGCTCCAGGCCCGCACCGCGCCCTCGGTGAAGTAAATCCACACCAGCAGGCTGACCCAGCGGTAGGTGTACATGCGGTTTTTCAGGATGCCGGCCAGTGGAACGCACAGCGGCAGGACCTTGAGCGCAAGCAGGGAGCCGCCGGGCCTGATGGGCGCCAGCCAGAGTTCCCAGGCCAGGCCCAGCACAATCAGGCCGGCCACGCTGCCCAGGGCCAGCCATCGCGTGATGTCAATTTGGGTTGCTTTGTTCATGAAGTGGAGTGTCATCAATCGGGTGGATCCGCGTCATCCGCTGAATCACCGATCGGTCGATTTTCTGATTTGCCGTCAGGCATGATACCGGGGATGAAATTCCAGCAATCCCTGCAGGCGTTGTTAAGCGACCTGTCCCATTTTCCGTGGCGCCACACCGCCCTCACGCTTCGCGACCGTTTCCGCGAAGACCACATGGGCCTGACGGCCAGCAGCCTGACCTTCACCACCTCGATTGCCCTGGTGCCTTTCTTCACCGTTGCGCTGGCCATTTTTACGGCATTCCCCATGTTTGCCAAACTGCAGGGCGCCTTGCAGGCCTGGCTGGTTCAAAGCCTGATTCCCGACAACATCGCCCGGCAGGTACTGGGTTATTTGACCCAGTTCAGCCGGCAAGCCAACAAGCTGGGTATCGCCGGACTGGTGCTGCTGCTGGTGACTGCCATTGCGCTGATTTTGACGATAGACCGTACCCTCAACGGGATCTGGCGTGTCAGAAAGGCCAGGCCGCTGGCGCAGCGCGTGCTGATTTACTGGGCTGCCATTACCCTGGGGCCGTTGTTGCTGGCGGCCAGCCTGGCGGTGACCTCCTATGTGCTGTCGGCCTCCCGGGGCTTGGTGGGCGTGATGCCCATCAGCCTGCGTTTCCTGCTGGACGTCCTCCAGTTCTTCCTGATGGCTGGCGGCATGGCGGCGCTGTACCGTTACGTGCCCAATACCTACGTGAAATGGTCCCATGCCTGGATGGGGGGGCTGTTCGTGGCCGCGGGCCTGGAGCTGGGCAAGCGGGTCGTCAGCCTGTACCTCAGTTCGGTGCCGACCTACTCGCTGGTTTACGGTGCATTCGCCACCTTGCCTATCCTGCTGGTGTGGATTTACCTCTCCTGGGTCATCGTTCTGATGGGGGCGGTCATCGCCGCCTACCTGCCCAGCCTGCTGGCCGGCGTAGCGCGCCGGGGCAGCGCGCACGGCTGGTATTTTCAACTGGCCATCGAGGTGCTGCAGCAATTGAACCTGGTGCGCATCACCGCGCGCAAGGGGGTGAGTGCCTCCCAGCTGGCCGAACAGCTGGAGGTCGACGTGCTGCAGCTCGAGCCTGTGCTGGAAACCCTGGTGGGGCTGGACTGGGTGGGGCAGCTCAACGAGGCGGAAGGTGCGGTGGAGTCCCGCTACCTGCTACTGGCCGACCCGGACACCACGCCGCTGGAGCCGCTGATGCAGTTGCTGCTGCTGGACAAGGCGGATTCGGTCAAAAAATTATGGGAAAAAGCCCGATGGCCGGCTATTAATCTGCGTGATGCGCTATAAGAAATATAGCGTAACGAGCAACGGGTCATATCGGTTCCCTGCGGGTGCGACGGTAAAGCGCTTGCTTATTTTGAGGCATGTGTAACAAAATATCTTATTCAGTCTTTAAGGCGTACCGATGTCCGAAGAAAAAAACCCCAGGGAAAAGCTGCAGGAAGCCATTACTGACGAACGAGCAGCCTCCCTGGAGGCAGAGCGAATCTACGAGCAGCTCACCGCGAAAATGCAGGCTTACCAGATGGGCCGCGGACCAGCACCCACCAACGAGGACTTTTTGCTGTGGAGTCGGGCCGTTGAGCGACGCATCAAGATGAAGGAGATCGGCATTGAACTGGATGGCGCGCAGCGCAGATAGCCTTCTACCCCCTGCCAAAGCTTCCATCGCATTTTCGGGCCTGAGCCACCCGTGCCGTTGCCTCCTCCGGCTTCCAGTCTGACAGTTCGCACAGCCCGCGCAGGCATAGGCCCATGCGCCGGGCCTTCGTACCATCTCCCGTGACTGGCGCCAGGGGTGCGCTGCGGTGTTTCGACTGCATACCCGCAGACCTCTTGCACCGTCAATGTCACTGTCATTGACTCACGGAGGTTTCCATGCTCAAGAAATTGATTGTTCTCGCCATCACGTCCGGCCTTGCTGCCAGGTTATACAAGACCTATGCCCATAAAAAGGAGGCCGGGGGGCCTACGACTAGCAACAGCAACAGCAACCGCAACAGCACGCCCGCGCCCCGGCAGTCCTCGGGTCCGACTGCAGCCCACGCGAATGAGTGAAGGCCGCGAATAGCGGCATGGTGGCGCAACTTTCGGGCAGTCTTGCTGCCTCTTTGCCGCCCCTGTTTTTTCGCCCGCGCCTTCAAGCGCACGGGTGAAATTCTTACAAGGCACGTCAAACCAGCACGGGAAGATTTCACCGAGTCGAACATTTCACTACCGGAGAAACAACGTGACTTCCCCTTTGCCTTTGAGAACACCTTTGAGTGAGCAACAACCCGATCTTCGTGCGCTGAAAAACGAGCCGATCAACATCAACGAAGAAGCCTCGGTGAATTTCTGGGTGGCCGCGCTGGGTTGCAGCGAGGCGGCATTGCGTCTGGCAGTCGCCGAGGTTGGCCCTGCGGCACAGGATGTGGGCAACGAACTCGGTGTAGCGGTATGAGCGTGCCGTCAACAAGCCTCTCGGGTCCGCTCTCTGTCAGGGTAAAGGAGCCGTCAGACGGCCTTTTTTACTGGGTGGTCACCCAGCTGTCGGCAGAAGAGCATAGGGCTGACATTCCCATCGATACGTCAGACCATCCGTATCCGACCCATGAAGCCGCCCTGAGTGCAGGTGTAGCCAGCCTCAAGGTGCTCAAGAGCGGGGTTTTCAAGGCGCTTCCCGGTCACGATTCCAGGTAGCGAATCCAGCCATTCGACCCACTATCGAATAACCAACGGATCGACGTACCGGATCAACGCTCGAATCCGAAAATTACAGAGTGCCGCCCGGACTTCCATAAAACGGTAAAGTGGCTGCGTGAGCAACACTACATCCCTGCCGTCACACCCTCCGTCCGCGCCGGAGGTCCACTCACGGGTTCGCTGGGTCATCTGCCTGTGCGCCGACTGGTGCGGCCTGTGCCGCGATTACAGCGACGTGTTTGCACAGATGGCGGCGCGTTACCCCTCCAGCCGCTTCGTCTGGCTGGATATTGAAGACCAGGCCGATCTGGTTGGCGATATGGAGGTGGAGACCTTCCCGACGCTGCTGATCGCCGAGGCGGAGGGCATGCAGTTTATGGGCCCCTTGCTGCCGCATGCAGAGACGCTGTCGCGTCTGCTGGACTCGTTGCAGGGCTCTGATGTGAAGCTCACGCCCCATTTGCTGGTCACACAACAACTGCTGCAGGCTGTTCAGCACACGCCCGAGCACTGGATTCGCCCCTGATGAAGGGGGCTGGCCATCGAAGAGCGCCCGCAGGAAGCCCCTGAACCGTCAGGCGTCATGGCTGCAGAAAATCCCTCAGTGCGAACAGCACCGCATCAGGCGCCTCGGTCATCAGCTGGTGGCCCGCTTCCAGCGTCACGACCTTGCCTTTGGCGGCTTTGCCGATCAGTCCCCGTGCGGCTTTGGGCATCGTCATCTGGTCATTGCGGCCAAGGACGAAAAGCACTTCGCAGCGGGTGCGCTCCATGGCTGATTCGCCAGTGGTGTAGTCATCACAAGCCTTGAAGCCGGTGTGAAACAGGTTGACGGCCGGATTGCTGAACAACACCCGCCGCATCAGCGCCTTCGACCCGCCGTACAACCAGGTTCCGGGGCCGAGCGAAGAGGGCGGTGGGGCCAGCATGGAGTGCGAAAACATGTTGACCATGTCGATGGCTTTCATCGGCTGGTTCAGCGACGTGTCGAGCAGGGCGGGCGAGACTTTCATCGGGAACGCGGTGCCCACCATCACCAGCTGGCTGACCCGCTCGGGCGCGCCGCCTGCCACCTCCAGCGCGATCAGCGAACCCAGGCTGTGGCCGACCAGCGCAGCCTTGGGAACACCCGCCACATCCAGCAGGTCCGTGATGAAGCGGGCGGCTTCTTCCACGGATTTTGGAGGAGCACCTTCGCTTTTGCAGTGGCCCGGCAAGTCGGGCGCCAGCACGTTCCAGCCGTGGTGGGCGAAGTAGCGCGTCTGCAAAATCCACACGCTGTGGTCGTTGAGCACGCCGTGGATGAAGACGACGGTGGGCCTGGCCGCATCAAAGGGCTTGCCGCCGGTGTAGCAATAGGTCTTGTGGCCGTTGACGGTGAGGTACATGATCAAGACTCCCGACGGGCCGCCCCTAGGGAGGCGATGGCCCCCTCGGGGGACGGCGAAAACACGAAGTGGTGAGTGTGGGGGTGGGGGTGCAACATTCAGGCCCCCGCTTTCTCGGCAGCCTTGAGGGCCCGCTTCAGGTCATCCATCAGGTCGTCCGGGTCTTCCAGCCCGATCGACAGACGGATCGTGCCCTGCGTGATGCCGGCGCCCAGCAAAGCTTCATCGCTCATGCGAAAGTGCGTGGTGCTGGCGGGGTGAATCACCAGGCTGCGGCAGTCGCCCACGTTGGCCAGGTGGCTGAACACCTTGAGTGCCTCAATAAAGGCCTTGCCCTGTGCGCGGTTGCCCTTGATATCGAAGCTGAACACCGAACCGGCGCCGCGCGGCAGCAGTTTTTTGGCCAGTGTGTGGCTGGGGTGGGTTTCCAGCAGGGGATGGCCAACGCGCGACACCAGCGCATGGCTGGCGAGGAAGTCCACCACTTTTTCGGTGTTGCTCATGTGGCGCGCCATGCGCAGCGGCAGGGTTTCGATGCCCTGCAAAATCAGCCAGGCGGTGTGCGGGCTCATACAGGCGCCAAAGTCGCGCAGGCCTTCGCGGCGCGCGCGCAGCAAGAAGGCGCCCACGGTGCTTTCCTCGCTGAACACCATGTTGTGAAAGCCCTCGTAGGCCTCGGTCAGTTCGGCAAACTTGCCCGACTTTTCCCAGTCAAACGAGCCGCCGTCGACGACAACGCCGCCGATGACCGTGCCGTGGCCGCTCAAAAACTTGGTCGCGGAGTGGTACACCAAATCGGCGCCGTGGTCGAAAGGCTTGATCAACCAGGGCGAGGTCAGGGTGGAATCGACCAGCAGCGGCACGCCGGTTTCATGGGCAATGGCGGCCACGGCGGAAATGTCCAGCACGTCCAGCCCCGGATTGCCCACGGTCTCACCAAAAAAGAGCTTGGTGTTGGGGCGCACGGCGGCACGCCAGCCGTCCAGGTCGCCGGGTTTCACAAAGGTGGTTTCAATGCCGAAGCGGCGCAGCGTGTAGTGCAGCAGGTTTTGCGAGCCGCCATACAGGGCGGTGCTGGCCACAATGTGCGAGCCGGCGCCCATCAGCGTGGCAATCGACAGGTGCAGGGCGGCTTGCCCGCTGGCGGTGGCAATGGCGCCAATACCGCCTTCCAGCGCCGCTACGCGCTGCTCCAGCACCGCATTGGTGGGGTTGCTGATGCGCGAATAAACATGGCCCGCGCGTTCCAGGTTAAAGAGGCTGGCGGCGTGGTCGCTCGACTCGAAGACAAAGGAAGTCGTGAGGTGAATCGGCACCGCGCGGGCGCCCGTGGCGGGGTCGGGTGCCGCACCCGCGTGCAGCGCCAGGGTGTCAAAACCGGGGTCGGAGTAGCCGGGCATGGGAAGTCTCCAATAGAAAAATGCGTAAGCTGCAGGCGGCACCTGGCTGGACGGCCAGCGAAATCGTTATAGCCCGCTGTTTGATTGTGGGCTATATTTAAACCGAATTCCCCGGCGCGGCCTGGCTGTAATGCCAGTTGCGGTGGGACAATGAAAGACCAACCGAGGAGAAAGCGATGAAGGTTCTTGACATCCTGCGCGTTAAAGGCAACACGCTTTACACCGTTCAGCCTGATGAGCCACTGGCCAAGGCGACCCAGATCATGGCGGACAAGGACATCGGATCGCTGGTCGTCATGGAGCATGGCGACCTGGTGGGCATGCTGACCTTCCGCGAGGTGATCGTCTGCATCGTCAAAAATGGTGGCGAGATCGGCAACACCCTGGTACGCACGGCCATGGACGACCATCCGTTAACCTGCACGTCAGAAACCGAGCTCGACGAAGTTCGCCGCATGATGCTGGATCGCCACGCGCGCTACATGCCCGTGATGAACCAGAAAATGCTGATGGGTGTGATCAGTTTTTACGACGTCGCCAAGGCTGTGGTGGACAGCCAGAACTTCGAGAACAAGATGCTCAAGGCCTACATCCGCGATTGGCCGGCCGAGCAGGAAGAAGAGGGCGAGTCCAAGCTGCCGTGAGGCGGGTTGCCCCGCTTTGCTTGTCGGACGTGAGCCTGCTCAGGGTTTGCTGATGACGGTCTGGGTAACTGTGTTCTGGCTTGCGTCGTAAATTATCAGTGGGCCCGAAACGCCGGTCACGCTCATGGTGGTCGAGGGCGTGTTTTTGTTAATCGTTGCGCTGGTCAGCTTGCAACTACTGGTCTGGTCCGTCACGCAGCTGACTGAGCCACCCGGCGAGAAACTCCCTGACACCGTGGCGTTTGCCACGACAGCGCCGCTGTTTTTCACGTCGCGAAGGGTCACCACCGCGGACGCGCGCCAGCCGTTTCTATAACTGACCGCGCTGTTCGTCATGGACGAGACGGCAACGGTCTGCTTGACGGGCTCCTGCGGCGCGCCCGGCGCGAGCGAATAAACCAGCAGGTTGGGCGAGCCGGACCCAATGGCCGTGAGGCGGTTGGCCGAGGCGTTGGCGGTCAGGAAGGAAACCACTGCCCCAGGCGATGCCGCGGTATTGGCTGCCAGCGCCAGCGCGGCGACCCCGGTTACATGGGGCGAAGCCATGGACGTGCCGCTGATGGTGTTGGTGGCGCTGTCACTGGTGTTCCAGGCCGAAGTGATGCCACTGCCTGGCGCGAAAATGTCCAGGCAGGTGCCGTAGTTGGAATACGAGGCGCGCGCGTCGCCGCTTGTGGTCGCCCCCACCGTGATGGCGCTCGGCGCTCGCGCCGGGGAGTCGCTGCAGGCGTCGGCATTGCTGTTGCCGGCCGCCACCACCATGGTTACGCCTTTATTGACCGCACCCGCCACGGCCGCGTCCACCGAGGACGATGCGCTGCCGCCCAGCGACATGTTGGCCACGGCGGGCCGCAGCGGGCTGTTGGCCGCAAAGTCGATGCCGGCAATCACTCCGCTCCAACTGCCGGAACCGCTGCAATTGAGCACGCGCACCGGAATCAGTGAGACCCCCTTTGCCACGCCCCAGGTGGCACCGCCCACCGTGCCGGCGACGTGTGTGCCATGGCCGTTGCAGTCGTTGGTGCCATTGCCATCGGTTATCGCGGTGAAGCCGGCGCCGACATTTACACGGCCATTAAAGTCACTGTGCGTCGCGCGAATCCCGGTGTCGATGATGAAGGCGTGCACGCCCGCGCCGGTGTAGTTGTAGTTGTAAAGGGTGTACTGGGGGTTCAGGGCGCCAACCTGGTCGATCCGGTCCAGCCCCCAGGTGGCATTGAACTGCGTTTGTGTTGCAGGTAATTGGGTTTCATTCAGCGAAACCGTCTGGTCCTGCTCGATGTAGTCCACGTTCGGGTTGTTGCGGATGCCCTGCAGCGCGGCATCTGGAAGGCTGACGGCAAAGCCCTTGAGGGCGCTGGTGTAGGTGTGGTGCAGTTGCCCGCCCAGCCCGCGCGCCAGATTGGCGGCTTCCGCGGCGGGATTGGCCACGCTGTCCTTGAACACCACGATGTAGCGCCCCGGAATCGGTTGCGACTGCGCGTAGGGATGGGTGGCCGGGGGCTGGACCGCCTGGGCGAGGGCCGCTGGTGCGCCAGCGGCGAGCGCTGTTGCGTACACGCCGAGCGCCAGGAGGCGGGCGAGGAAATTTTTTTTCATGATGACCCCGACTGGATGCTGGGAACAATGAACGAGCGCTCATCATTCTGTGCTTGCCATGCAGATGGGTCAAGCTGCTTTGTCAGGCCACCCTCGTTGCGGAGCTTTGGAGTCTGACGAATGGCAACAGCCTGGGCGCCCTTGATCCCTGAACCGGCCAGCCTTGCAGGAGCCGCTTCAGCCTGCGCTGTTGTTGCTGTTGTAAATGACGTCCCGCACCCGCGGGTAGATTTGCTGGTTCCATTTCTTGCCGCTGAAGACACCGTAATGCCCCACGCCAGTTTGTACGTGGTGAGTCTTCATGTAAGGCCGGATGCTGCTGCACAAGTCTTGCGCAGCCACGGTCTGGCCGACAGCGCAAATGTCATCCCGCTCACCTTCTACTGTCAGCAAGGCAGTGCGCCGTATGGCCTTGAGGTTGACTTTTCTGCCATGCCAGGTGAGTTCGCCCCGCGGCAGGTCATAGGTCTGAAAGACCTTGGCAACCGTCTGGAGGTAAAAACTGGCCGGCAGGTCGTTGACGGCCAGGTATTCGTCATAAAACGCGCGGATGATCTGGGCCTTGTCAAATTCGCCCTCCCGGACATGCCGGTACAAGTCTTCAAACGACTTTTTGTGCCGCTCCAGGTTCATGCATAAAAACGCCGTGAGCTGCAAAAAACCGGGGTAGACCTGCCGCATCAGGCCCTTGTGGGGCCAGGGTACGGTGCTGATCAGGTTTTTTTCAAACCATTCGATCGGCTTGCTGTTGGCCAGTTCGTTGACACCGGTGGGGTTGACCCGGCAGTCCACCGGGCCGGCCATCAGGGTCAGGCTGCTCGGCTGTGCCGGGTTGTCGTCTTCGGCCATGAGTGCGGTGGCGGCAAGGGCTGCCACGCAGGGCTGGCAGACCGCGATCATGTGCGTGCCTGGGCCCAGCACTTCCAGAAATTTGATCAGGTAGCTGGTGTAGTGGTCCAACCCGAATTCACCCTGGGCCAAAGGCACATCGCGGGCGTTATGCCAATCGGTGATGTACACGTCATGGTCGGCCAGCAGTGTGCGGGCCGTTTCACGCAGCAGCGTGGCGAAGTGGCCGGACAAGGGCGCAACCAGCAGCACGCGCGGCATGGGGGTGGCCAGTGCTTTCCTGAAATGAAGCAGGGTGCCAAAAGGCAACTCGCAGACTTTGTGTTCCGTCACGGCAACCGGTTCGCCGGCGACCTGCACCACGTCCAGGTTGTAGGCGGGCCTGCTGTGCGTCAGGCGCAGGCGAGCGAGCACTTCGCAGGCTGCGGAGAGTTTGCTGGCCGACTGGCTGATCCATGGGAACAGGGGGGCCGGACTGGACAGGCCAGACTTGACCGAGCCGACCATCATTCCGGCCTGTTCGGCGAACATCCGCAGGGGGGAGGTCAGGTCAGACTGCAACTGATAGGCGTGGTAAAGCATGCTTCTTTCTTGCTGCGCCAGAGCGAGCGGCGGCGTGAACTCTGAGCAATTTACGGGCCACTGCTGGCGACCCGTCCGCCCTGTACATGTAAAGATTCGCCATCGGAGCCGGCAACATTCAAGTTCTGGCACAGGGCTTGCTCAATGACCTTGCGTCAAGGGTTGTTGGCGCGAGGACG
Organism: Polaromonas sp. P4_H1; assembly: GCF_056400945.1. Lineage (NCBI taxonomy): Bacteria > Pseudomonadati > Pseudomonadota > Betaproteobacteria > Burkholderiales > Comamonadaceae > Polaromonas > Polaromonas sp. P4_H1. The sequence goes on from NZ_JBFUKG010000009.1 coordinate 171,579, forward strand.
GCGTAACAGCGCTGCTTTTACCTTTGTGAAAGACGTCGGCATCATGGCTCAGGCAGTCCTTACCATCAGCAGCAAGAACTACGGCGCCTGGTCGCTGCGCGGCTGGCTGCTTGCCAGGCTGGCCGGTCTGGAGTTCGCCGAGAAGGTGATTCCTCCCGACGATGCGGACATGCGCGCCGAAATCCTGCTGCTGTCACCCTCCATATTGGTGCCCAGCCTGGAGCACAACGGCATCAAGGTGTGGGACACGCTGGCCATTGGCGAATACCTGCATGAAGTCAATCCCAAGGCCGGCCTGTTGCCCGGCGACATGGCCGTCCGGGCGCATTGCCGCGCCATCTGCGGCGAGATGCACTCTGGTTTCAGCGTCATGCGTTCGTCCATGCCCCTGAACATCAAGGCGTTTTTCCCGAAGTTCAGGACATGGTCGCGTGCTGACGCCGATATCCGGCGCATCGTGGGCATATGGACCGACTGCCTCACACGCTATGGCGGGCCCTACCTGTTTGGCAAAAAGCCCTGTATGGCGGACGCCATGTACGCACCGGTGGTCAGTCGTTTCAGGACTTATGACATCCCCCTTGACGCCTTGTGCGTGGGCTATTGCACCAGCATATGGACGCTGCCCGCCATGCAGGAGTGGATTGCCGCCGCGCAGGAAGAGCCTGATGACTTTGACGAACTGGACGCGGAGTTCTGAATTGACATCAACCTGCAAGTGGTAGAAGGGGTAGCTCTTAGGCCCAGCAGGGGCCGCAGGCGCAGCGCCCCTCGGGGGGCAGCGAACCACACGCAGTGGGGGAGCGTGGGGGCCAAGAGATTCCAGCAGGGGCCGCGGGACTGGCTTTGCCAGACCGCAGGCGCAGCGGCCCCCTCGGGGGGCAGGGAGCTACACGCAGTGAGCGACCGTGGGGGCTATTTCCCCCAGGGCGTAGGCGCGGGGATCTCGCACACGGGCTCCACGTCAATGCTTTTGAAGTCCGCCGGCGAAACAATTTCCAGGTATTCCATGTCGGGCGAGTAGTCAAACAGGTAGTGGCGTATACCGGGGCGCTGGTGCACGCAATCTCCGGCGGAAACCAGCGTTTCCCGGTCTTCGTACATGAATCTGGCCCAGCCCTTTAGCATGATGACGATCTGGAAATCCGCCTCATGCCGGTGCCAGCCCGTGCCTTTTTCTGGTGCCATATTGGCCTTCACCAAGTGCGCGATGACCATGCCATGGGTCGCCTCGGCAATGCCCAGGTCGCGGTAGAGGAAGAAATCACGCAATCCGTCCGGTTTGAACGGCGTGTCGCCGGGTTTGACGTGTGAGAACAGGGTGTTGGTTCGCTCAAGCATGGTGCCCTCCGGTAGTGCGCAGCCATTTGCGCCCGTGCCTTCATGCATGAAGTGTTCCCGTCGTACTCCGGCGATGGCCGACGGTTAAAATCGTGTCACTATGTCTGGCAGTACCTTTGGCAACCTCTTCGCAGTCACCAATTTCGGTGAATCCCACGGCCCGGCCATTGGCTGCGTGATTGACGGCTGCCCGCCGGGATTGGCGCTGGCTGAAGCTGACATCCAGGCCGACCTGGACCGCCGCCGCCCGGGTACCAGCCGCCACGTGACGCAGCGCAACGAGCCCGATGCGGTGGAAATCCTGTCGGGCGTGTACGAGGGCAAGACCACCGGCACACCAATCTGCCTGCTGATCAAAAACACCGACCAGCGCAGCAAGGACTACGGCAACATCCTGGAAACCTTCCGGCCCGGTCATGCCGACTACAGCTACCTGCACAAATACGGACGGCGCGACCCCCGCGGTGGCGGCCGCGCCTCGGCTCGCCTGACGGCGCCCATGGTGGCCGCCGGTGCAGTGGCCAAAAAATGGCTGGCTGAAAAATATGGCGCCAGCTTTCGTGGCTGCATGACGCAGATCGGCGACATCGCGATTCCCTTTGAGTCCTGGGAGCATGTGTCCCGCAATCCATTCTTTGCGCCGGTGGCTGACGTTTCCCACCTTGAAGACTATATGGATGCATTGCGCAAGGCCGGCGACTCCTGCGGCGCGCGCATCCGGGTCACGGCTTCGGGCGTTCCGGTCGGGCTGGGCGAGCCGCTGTTTGACAAGCTCGATGCCGACATTGCGTTTGCCATGATGGGCATCAACGCCGTCAAAGGCGTCGAGATCGGCGCGGGCTTTGCCAGCGTGTCCCAGCGAGGAACAACCCATGGCGATTCGTTGTCGCCGGACGGCTTCCTTTCCAACAATGCCGGTGGTGTGCTCGGCGGCATCAGCACCGGGCAGGACCTGGAAGTGTCGATCGCCATCAAGCCCACGAGCTCCATCATCACGCCGCGCCAGTCGATTGACACAGCCGGCAAGCCAGCCGAGGTGGTAACCAAGGGCCGGCATGACCCCTGCGTGGGCATTCGCGCCACGCCGATTGCCGAGGCCATGCTGGCGCTCGTCGTCATGGAGCATGCCCTGCGCCAGCGTGCGCAAAATGCCGATGTGACGGTCAGCACGCCCGACATCATGCGCGCACGCGGCTGAGGCCGCGCACAAACCGGCGATTCTCCGGCGGTTCCCCGGCGGTTCTGCCGGCTCAGGGTTCGGGCGATGAACTCCGGAAAGGATTGAAGCCGGTGATCAGCGCCGTTGCGGCCAGCACCAGCACGCAGCCGGGGAGCATGCTGGCCGTGACCTGCTCCCCCAGGAACAGCGCGCCCCAGGTGACCCCGAACAGTGGAATCATGAAAGCCGACGAGGTGGCCGCGCTGGCCGCAATTTCGCGCATCAGCCGCATGCTGATCCAGTACATGAAGCCCGAGGTGACGATGCCCAGCATGGCCACGGCCAGCATTGCGCCGGCGGTGGGATGCGCTGAAGGCGCAGTCATGCCCGCGGGGATTAGCAAAATCACGGTGGCTGCGGCAAACACGCTGGCGGATGCCGGCAGCGGTCCGTAGGCCAGCGTGGCGCGCTTCATCAGGATGGCGCCCACGCCATAGCTGGCAGCCGCCGCTGTGCATGCCAGCGCGGCCAGCACGACTTGCGGCGTGACGGCCACCGGTCCCAGCTGGACCAGCAGCGCCACGCCGACAAAGCCCACGGCACAGCCCAGCAGGCGCCGTGAGGTCAGCCTTTCTTCGCCGGCAATGGCGGCCCCCAGCACGCCGAACAGCGGGGCCGTGGCATTGAGCACTGCCGAGTAGCCCGCAGGAATGACCAGGGCGGCCCAGTTGAAAAGCACAAAGGGAATGACCACGGTGAGCAGGCTCAGCAGCGCCAGGCGCGGCCAGGCGGCGCGGGGAGGCCAGCGGTCACGCAGGGCGCGCATGAGGACGGTCAGCACCACGGCGGCCAGGGTGCAGCGCAGGCTGGCGACGACCCAGGGACCCAGGGCCGGGCTGGCAATGCGAAGCAGGGGAAATGATGCGCCCCAGAGGGCGGACAGGGCGATGAGCTGGATGAAATGTCGGGTCTGCATGTGGGGTGCCCAGATTGTGCGTGATCCGGGTGAATGCTGCCGGCGATGCCGCTCCATGCCGTCTCATGCCAGTCGAGGCCCTGGTTGCAGGCGCGGATTTTTCCTGTATGTCACCGCCGGACCAGTGTCTGGTTGGAAAACTTCATTGTCAGGAGTCTTCATGCCAAAAACTGCTATCCCGGTCGCCAGCCCAGCCGGAGGAGCTGTCGCCCGCCTATGTATTTTGGCCTCGCCCGTCTGCGCCAGCGATATCACCGGCATCGTGCAGCCCGTCACGGGCAGTGTTGAGGCCTGATTGTCGGGAATTCCATCCGGGTGGGTCCGGGTGGGTGATGACGTCTTCGCTGCATCGGCTTCAGGGCTATCGGCGCGCTGATGCCGATCAGATCAGGTTGCGCATGGCCTGGGCGGTTTCGCGCAGTACCGACAGCACGCGGGCGACGGCCTCTTCGCTCGATTCGTGTCCCATGGGCATGGTTACGCTCAGGGCGCCGGCCACGTCGCCATGCCGGTCGCGCAGCGGCACGGCAATGCCGCGGTAATTGAGTTCCAGCTGCTGCTCGGAAAGGGCCCAGCCCTGGGCGCGCACGCGTGCCAGCTCGATGCGCAGGCGTTCCTTGCTGGCAATGGTGTAGGACGTGTAGGCTTTGAGTTCATGGGTGGCGAACCAGTTTTCCAGCCAGCCGGCTTCGCGCAGGGACAGCATCAGCAGGCCGGCGGCCGTGACCTGGGCCTGCACGCGCGAGCCGAGTACGTAGCCAGTGTTCATCGCGCGGCTGCTGCCATTGCGTGCGATGTACACGACCTCGTCGCCGTCCATGACGCTCACATACGCGCTCTCCTGCGTGCCGGCGGTCACGCGCTGCAGGAAGGGCTGCACGATGCGCGGCAAGCGGGCCGATTCCAGGTAAGACTGCCCAAGCCTCAACACGCGCGGGGTCAGCCAGAACAGCTTTCCGTCGCCCGCCACGTAACCCAGGTATTCCAGTGTCAGCAGGTAGCGGCGGGCGGCCGTGCGCGTCATGCCGCAGCGCGCGCCAGCCTGGCTGGCGGTCAGGCGAGGGTTGGCATCGTCAAAACATTCGATGATGGACAGGCCTTTTTCGAGGCCGGCAATCCAGTCACGTTTGTCGAGCGCGGGTGTGGACGGCACTGAGGGGGCAGGCATTGTCATGGGCCAAGTATTGTGGGAGTGCTCAGTCCGTAAATATGGGGTGAAACCCTTGCTTTGATCGATGATCGCTCAAAACTGATCGTTAATCGCTCAAATGCTGAATTTAAGCTTTTAATTAAGGCTTCAACCCACTAAAGTTCAGCCGAAATCAGCAAATTCAATCGATTATCGAACAAACTCAGCGCCAATTCGACATGCATTCCACCATTCAGGGCAGCACCGATGTGTATTTGATCTCCGGCGATCCGGTGGAGCAAGTGCGGGCGCCCGAGGTGTTCAACCTGATTTTCAGGACGCTGGGCATCAATGCCGTGCTGGTGCCTGTGCATGTGGCCCTTCGGGACATTGAGGCTTTCGTGCGCACTGCCTTCCTGGCCAAAAACATCAAGGGCATGCTGGTAACCATTCCGCATAAATCGCGGGTGATGGGCTTGCTCTCGCACTGCAACGACGCTGGCCGTATGGCCGGCGCGGTGAATGGCATTCGCCGCAATGCAACAGGCGAGCTGGAAGGCGCGCTGTTCGACGGCAAGGGTTTTGTGCTGTCGCTGGACTACTTCGGGGTGGCTTATGCCGGCAAGCGCGTGTTGATTCTGGGCGCCGGCGGTGCTGCGGCCGCCATTGCCGTTTCGTTGGCGCTGGCGGGTAGCCACGCACCGGCCGGAATCGCGCTCTATGATCCGGCACCCGGCAAGGCGCAGGCCTTGGCAAGCCAGCTTGCTGCTGCGGCGCAGATGCCCCTGGCAAACATTGTGGCCGCGACCAGCGGCGACCCGTCGGCCTATGACCTGGTGGTGAATGCCTCGCCGCTGGGGCTCAAGGCCGGTGATCCCCTGCCGTGCGATGTGTCGCGGCTGGCTCCGCATGCGGCCGTGGCGGACATTTTGATGAAGAACCAGCCGACACCGCTGGTCCAGGCTGCCCGGGCACGGCATCTGGTAGCACAGCCCGGCTTTGAAATGCTGATCCAGCAAGCGCCGGATTACCTGGCATTTTTTGGCTATGCCGAGGCGGCGCAAACCGTTCGCAACGACGCCACCTTCATTCGCGAACTCCTGTACCCGGCCGCCATGCGCGGCGAGATCCGTCGGCCGGGCAAGCTCACCCCCGCCCTCCAATCCACCAGCGTTCCAGTCCCCGGAGTCGGGGAATCACGACTCATATCCCATTGATTCGACATTGATTCTGTATTGGTTCCATCTTGATCCCGCATTGATTTTTGTACTGACTTTCAACCCTTAGAGGAGATAACCATGAAGAAACGATTTGCTCTTAAGCTGATAGCTGTTTGCGCAATAGCCATGGCGGCTACAGCCGGATTTGCGCAGGACGTCATCAAGATTGCCAACATTGTCGAGCTGTCCGGTGGCGGCGCCACGGCGGGCACCAACTTCAAAAATGGTGTCGAACTGGCCGTCAAGGAAATCAACGCCGCGGGCGGCATCCTGGGCAAAAAAATCCAGACCATCACCACCGACACCCAGAGCAACCCCGGCGTGGCCAAGGGCCTGACGCAAAAAGCCATCGATGACAACGTGTTCGCCATTTTTGGTCCGGTGTTTTCCGGCTCCATCATGGTCAGCATGGCCGAGTCGCGCCGTGCCGAGGTGCCCAATTTCACCGGCGGCGAGGCGGCCAGCATCACCGAGCAGGGCAACCCCTATGTGTTTCGCACCAGCTTCACCCAGGCCACAGCCATGCCCAAGGTCGCCCGCTACATCAGCGACCAGGCCAAACTCAAAAGCATTGCGATCATTTATGTGAACAACGACTTCGGCAAGGGCGGCCTGGACTCGATCAAGAAGGCGCTGGCCAATTCGCCGACCAAGATCGCTGCCGAAATTTCCACCGAGCCCGGCCAGATCGACTTTTCGGCCGCCGTGCTGCGAGCCAAGCAGAGCAATGCCGAAGGCGTGTTTGCCTACTCCAATGAAGAAGAGTCGGCGCGGCTGCTGCGCGAGTTGCGCAAGCAGGGCTGGAACAAACCCATCATTGGCGAAACCACGCTCACCGGCCAGAAGGTCATCGAGCTGGCGGGTGAGGCTGCCAACGGCGCCGTGGCCCATGTGGGCCTGACGGTTGATGCGCCGCAGCCAGCCATTCGCGCCTTCCGTGCCAAGTTTGAGAAGGAATACAAATATGTGTCCGACCACAACGGCATGAAAGGCTACTCCGGCGTCTACGTGCTGAAGTCCGCGATCGAGAAGGTCGGCAAGCTCGACCGCAAGGCGGTGGCGGCTGCCCTGCATACCCTGAAGGTGAAAGCGGCGGATCAACCCGGTGTGCTGATGGATGTCTCGTTTGACAGCAAGGGCGACCTGGACCGAGAGAGTTTCATGATTGAAGTGAAGAACGGCAAGCAGGAAGTGGTCGCCATCCTGCCGCCGCTGGGTGCCGCGCCTGCGGCCGCACCGAAGAAATAAGCCGCCAGCGCCTCCTGAAACCCTCCAGCAAGCACTTCTTATGCAGGCACTGCCATGACAGACTTCCTCCAACTCTTTTTCTCGGGCCTGGCCACCGGCAGCATCTATGCGCTGGCGGCCCTGGGTTTTACCTTGTTGTGGCAGGCCTCCGGCACGATCAACTTCGCGCAGGGTGAGTTTGTCATGCTGCCCGCCTTCATGCTGCTGGGTTTCATCTCGCTGGGCGCGCCCATGCTGGTCAGCTTTGTGCTCACGGTGCTGCTGGCCGTGCTGCTGCTTGGCTGGGTCTTCAAGCGCGGCGTGGTGGATCCGCTGTTCAAGTACGGCATGATGCCCATCGTCGTGGCCACCATCGGCCTGTCGATCGCCATGCGCAACGGCGTGCGCGCCGGCTACAGCGCCGAAGCCCATCCCTTCCCCAGCCTGTTTGCCGACAAGCTGTACAACATCGCAGGCGTCACCATCACCCTGCAGGACGTCGGCACCTTTGCCCTGGCCATGATCATCGTGCTGGCGACCCAGGCCTTCCTGGCCAGGACGGTCACGGGCCGCGCCATGCAGGCCGTGGCGCAAAACACCGAGAGCGCCAGCGTGCTCGGCATCAACGTGCCGCGCATGATCTTCTACACCTTCGCCATCAACGCCGTGCTGGCCGTGGCGGCAGCGCTGCTGGTCACGCCGACTTACCTGGCCAAGTTCGACATGGGTGAAGGCCTGGGCACCAAGGCCTTCTTTGCCGCCATCATCGGCGGCTTTAACAATTCACGCGGCGCGCTGCTGGGCGGCCTGATCGTGGGCGTGTGCGAAAACCTCGCCTCCGCCTACATCTCGCCCGCCTACAAGGACGCAGTGGCGCTGGTGATTTTCATGATCGTGATCCTGTTCAAGCCGCAAGGCCTGCTCGGCAAGAAAGAGGAGCGCAAGGTATGAAGCTCTTGAACCACAAAATGGCGACCATCTTCACGGTGCTGGGTGCCTTGCTGGTGCTGGTCGCGCCGCAGTACCTGAAGAACTACGGCATCTACCTGCTGACCTACTGGCTCATCTTCATCATTGCCACCATGGGCCTGAACCTGACCATTGGCTATGCGGGCCAGAAGTCCCTGGGGCATGCGGCATTCTTCGGCATCGGCGCCTACACCGTGGCCATCCTGATGAAGGCCGGCTTCAGCTTCTGGCTCGGCCTGCCGGCGGCGGCGCTGATCTGCTTTGCCGTCGGGCTGATCCTCGGCTTTCCGGCGCTGCGGGTGCAGACCATCTACCTGGCCTTTGCTACCCTGGGCTTCAACACCGCCATCTGGCTGGTCATGCGCAACGAAGAGTGGCTCACTGGCGGCACCTTCGGCATCAACAACATAGCGCGTCCCGCCATCCTCGGCTACTCGCTCGAAGCCAACCGGCCGTATTACTATTTTGTGCTGGTGGTGACGCTGATCCTGTCGGGCCTGCTGTGGGGCCTGCTGCGCTCACCCTGGGGCAAAGCCTTCAGGGCCCTGCGCGACAACCCGATACGGGCCGAAAGTCTGGGGGTCGACATCCGCAACTACACGCTGCTGAGTTTCGCCATCGGTGCGGTGTACGCCGGTGTCGCCGGCGCGCTGTTTGCCTCGCTGGTGCAGTTCATTGAACCCGCACCATTCGCGGTGGGTGCTTCCATCATGATGTACCTGATGGTCGTCGTCGGCGGTGCCGGTTATTTCCTCGGCCCCATCGTCGGTGCTGCCGTCGGTGTGGTGCTGCCGGAGTGGCTGCGCGACGTACCGGGCGTGGCCAATTGGTATTTGCCCATGTTTGGCGCCGCGGTGGTGGTGCTGATGGTCTGGCTGCCCGACGGTTTGCTCAGCATTCCGGACCGCATCCGGGACCGGCGCGCCGCGCGTGATGCCTCGGCAGCCCGCAAAATTGCAGCGGGCATGGCGGCCACCAAGCGGGTGGGAGCAGCATCATGATGAACCCTCTGCTGAAAGTCACCGACCTCAGGAAATCCTACGGCGCCATCCAGGCGGTAGGCGGTGTGTCGTTTGAAGTCATGCCGGGCGAGATCTTTGGCGTGATCGGGCCCAACGGCTCGGGCAAGACCACCATGTTCAACAGCGTGCTGGGCCAGATCAGCCCGGACACCGGCGCCATCGAGCTCAACGGCAAAAACATCACGGGTTTGTCACCGCTGGAGTTGAGCCGGCGCGGCGTGGGCCGCACCTTCCAGACCCTGCAGGTGTTTGGCAAGATGACGGTGCGCGACAACCTGATCGTGGCCGCGCAGGAGCACAAAGGCAGCATGCTCAGCCGCATGTTTGCCCCCGGCGACTCGGGGCTGGGCGCGAAGGCCGATGCGCTGATCGACCAGTTCCGCATTCGCCATGTCGCCGACAAGCCGGCCGGCACGCTGAGCTACGGCCAGCAAAAGCTGGTGGACATTGCCATGGCCTTCATGGCCGAGCCCGACCTCGTGCTGCTCGATGAGCCCTGCGCCGGCGTCAACCCCAGCCTGGTGGGTGGCATCTCGACCCTGCTCAAGGAGTTGAACCAGAACCCGAAGTTCGGGCGCAAGGGGTCGTTTGTGGTGATTGAGCACAACATGGACTTCGTCATGGATTTGTGCCACCGCATCATGGTGATGGTGGAGGGGCGGGTGCTGGCGATTGGTACGCCGGCTGAAATTCGGGGCAACAAAGAGGTGCTTGATGCCTATCTTGGAAATTGAGATACACCCCCGTCTCGGCTCACTGCGTGTAGCCGGATCCCCCCTCAAGGGGACAACCGCTGCGGCCCGGCGGAGCCGGTTCCGCGCCGTTGCTTGCCTCGATTTGTACCGCTACGACATGGAATACTGACATGACAAACGATATCTGTATTGAGTTTGACGACGTGGTGGCCGGTTACAAGGACTTCATGATCCTGAACAACCTGTCGTTCAAGGTCAGGCGCGGCTCTATCACCTTGCTGCTGGGCCCCAATGGCGCGGGCAAGTCCACCGTGCTGAAAACGCTGTTCGGTCTGCTCAAGCCGCGCCAGGGTCGCATCCTGCTCGATGGTGTGGACATCTCCGGGGCCAGCCAGAAAGAGTTGTTGGCCAAGGGCATTGCCTTTGTGCCGCAGGGGCGCAACCTGTTTGGCCAGCTCACGGTCTGGCAGAACCTGGAGCTCGGCGGCATCACCCTGGGCACCAAGACCACGCACGAGCGGATTCCCGAGGTGCTGGAGTTCTTCCCGCGCGTGAAGGAGCGCCTGCACTCCCAGGCCTCGGCCCTGTCCGGCGGCGAGCAAAAGCAGCTGGAGGTGGGCCGTGCCCTGTTGCTGCGTCCCAAGGTGCTGCTGATCGACGAGCCTTCCATCGGCTTGTCGCCGATAGTGGTGCAGGACGTGTTCAAGCTGCTGCAAAAACTGGCCTCGCAGGGAACCACGGTGCTGATGGTGGAACAAAATGTCAAGAGCGCCCTCAAAATGGCGGATGACGCGATTGCGCTCGAATCAGGGCAGTTGGTGCTGCACAAGAAAGCTTCCGAGTTGCTGGCCGACCCGAACATCGAGCGGCTCTTTTTGGGCGGCGGGCATGTGCCTGGTGCGACGGTCGAATCCGCTTTTCCGGCAAACCAGCCGCTTTGATGTCCTGATCATTCCTGAACTCAACCGGAGAACACCATGAGTACCCACCTCCAGGCGGCAAGCACTGACCGGGAATCCATTCTTGACGCCGTCAACCCGCTCGGACTGGACGGCATTGAATTCATCGAATACACCACCGCCAAGCCGCAGGCGCTGGGGCAGGTGCTGGAAATGATGGGCTTTCGCCCCATCGCACGCCACCGTTCACGCGAGGTGCTGCTGTACCGGCAGGGCGGTATCAATGTGATCGTCAATGCCCATATTCCGGCCATGCCTGACGGCGCGGCACCGACCGACAAGCCGGTGATTGCGGCCGTGGCCGTGCGCGTGCGCGACGCCGCAGAGGCTTATCGCCGGGCGCTGGAGCGCGGCGCCTGGGCCGTGCCCTCACGCGTGGAAGTCATGGAGCTGAACATTCCCGCCATCCACGGCGTGGGCAAGAGCCGCATCTATTTTGTGGACCGCTACGACAAGTTTTCCATCTATGACGTGGACTTCGTGCCGATTCCCACGGTGGACCCGCATCCACCTGCCGTGGCCGGTCTGCATTTTTTCGGCATCGTGCAGTACATCGGCAATGACCGCACCGAAGACTGGGCGGAGTTTTATCGCGAGCTGTTCGGCTTCACCGAGTTGCCCGCCGAGGAACGCTTCGGCATCCTGCCCAAGGGGCGGATCCTGCGCAGCCCATGCCCGCCGTCATCCCGCTTTTACCTTCAGTTGATCGAGCCCGAAGCCAGCGTGCTGGATGTGGAGGGCGACGAGGGACTGCAGCGCATCGGCCTGGGCACCGCCGACGTGTTGCAGGCGGTGGCCGAACTGGGCAAACGCGGCGTGGAATTTGTCGAGTCGCGCGGCGTTCACACCGAGGACCGCGGCGCGCTGACCAAAACCTGGCTGGGCAGTGTGAGCTTTGAGCTGGTACACGACGAGCGCGGTTGAAGATCATGAGTCACTACAGCGGAAACATAGACGATTTCGGGATGGACACCATCTCGCTGGCCGGCCCGCTCGAGGCCAAGCTGAAGGCTGTCCGGGAAGCAGGATTCACCCAGATCATGCTGGCCGCCAGGGACCTGGTGGGCCACCCCGACGGCCTTGACGCCGCGATTGCTGCGGTGCGTGCCAGCGGTTTGCGCGTCACGGGCTTTCAGGTGCTGCGCGATTTTGAGGGCCTGTCAGGCCATCTGCACGATTACAAAGTCGACATTGCCAAGTCGATGCTGGAGATGTGCCACGCATTGGACTGCCGGCTGTTGCTGATCTGTTCATCCACGTCCGTGCATGCCACGGACGACACCCGGGCGCTGGTCAAGGACTTGCGCAAACTGGCCATGCTGGCGATTCCCATGAATATCCGCATAGCCTATGAAGCCCTGTCGTGGGGGCGTGTCGTCAATGAATTCCCGCAGGCCTGGGACATCATTTGCGAGGCTGACATGCCCAATCTCGGCCTGGGATTTGACTCCTTCCACATGTTTGCGACCAAGACCTCGCTGGACGAGCTGGACATGCTGGATCCCGACAAGATATTCCTGGTGCAGCTGGCCGACTTCATGTGGACCGAGATCAAGTCGGTCGAGGAACGCATTGCCACGGCGCGGCATTTTCGCGTGTTTCCCGGGGAAGGCGTGCACAGCGAAGCACTCGCCACGCTGGTGACCAAACTCCACGGGCTGGGTTACCGCGGTGACTACAGTTTCGAGGTTTTCAATGACGACTACCAGCAAATGCCTTTACCCACCGTGGCCCAACGCGCCTGGCGTTCGGCCTTGTGGCTGGGCGAGGACGTCTTGCGGCGCTCCGTGCCCTTGCCCAACCAGATCCGCCTGAAGCGATGATGCCCCCACGCTTGTCACTTCGAGCCTGCGGCGCGCTGCCCCTTTCCTCTCCTGTGGAGGCGCATTTTTCCTTGGGGCGGCCCGGCGGAAAAACAACCCTCATCGCCTTTTGAAAAGAAACCCATCGCATGAGCAGCATTTTTGAAGGTTTTTTATCCACGTCCGAAATCCTAGAGGCGTTCAGTGAACGCAATTTTCTGGACGCCATGCTGCGCTTTGAGGGCTCGCTGGCGCGCGCGCAGGCCAGGGTCGGGCTGATTCCCGAGGCCGTGGCCCAGTCCATCAGCGGGACCTGCAAGGTCGAGCTGTTTGATGTGGCCAAGATCGTGCGCGAAAGCGGGCGCGCCGGCAGCATTGCGATTCCGCTGGTCAAGAGCCTGAAGGAAACGGTGGGCCTCTTCAACAAGGAGGCCGCCGGTTTTGTCCACTTTGGCTCTACCTCCCAGGACGTGATCGATACCGCGCTGGCCCTGGTGACGCGCAATGCGCTGAACCTGATCGAAGCCGATGTCCACAAGGCGGTGACGGCGTTGCTGGCCCTGGCCGGGCGCCATGCCGCCGATCCTGTGCTGGCGCGCACACTGATGCAGCCGGCGTCGGTCACCAGTTTTGGCCTGAAATGTGCCGGATGGGCCGCACCGCTGGTACGCAGCCTGCAGCGCCTGCAGGCGACAGCCGGCAATGCCCTGAGCGTGCAGCTGGGTGGCGCGGTGGGCACGCTCGCCCAGATGCAGAAAGCTGGAAAGAACCTGGGGCCGCAGGTCATCGCGCACATGGCGGCCGAGCTGAAACTGAGGGCGCCTTCCTGTGCATGGCACACGCAGCGCGACGAGTGGGTCGCGCTCGGTTGCGAGTTGGGGCTGCTGGTGGGCAGTCTCGGCAAGATAGCCAAGGACATTGCCCTGATGGGCCAGTATGAAGTGGGCGAGGTGGCCGAGCCGTCCGAGCCGGGGCGCGGAGGTTCGTCGGCCATGCCGCACAAGCGCAATCCGGTCGCCTGCATGGTGGCGCTGGCCGCCGCGCAGCGGGCACCGCAACGGGTGGCCGCGTTGCTGGCCGCCATGCCGCAGGAGCACGAGCGAGCCCTTGGCAACTGGCAGGCCGAGCTGGCTGAATGGCCGGGCCTGCTGATGTCGGCGCACGGTTCTGCCCGCGCGATGGCCCAGGCGCTGCCGGGCCTGCAGGTGGATACGCAGCGCATGCGGGCCAACCTGGACGCCTTGCGCGCGGTGCTGCCCGCCGAGGCTGCAGACGAGTGGTTCAGTCCCGGCCTGGCCCAGCATGCGGCGGAGCTGACACAGGCCCAGGTCCTGGCCCATACCCAGGCGCTGGCCGCGCTGAATTCCCCGAAACCACCAGATATCCAGATACCAACAGAACGAAAGTGACGCCATGAGCACGAGTGACTCCATGAATGATTACGACAAGGGCATGGTCAATCGCCGCAGGGTGCTGGGCGATGCCTGGGTAGACAAATCCATTGCCAACAGCAACGCCTTCAACGGGGAATTTCAGGCCCTGATCACGCGTTATGCGTGGCACGAAATCTGGGGGCGCCCCGCATTTGGCGACAAGACGCGGCGCCTCATGGTGCTGTCCACCATGATTGCGCTGAAGGCCTTTGAGGAATTCGCCATGCATGTTCGCGCCGGCCTGGACGGTCCGCCGGACTCCCGGCTGACGCCCGAAGACATCAAGGAGGTCATCCTGCAGGCGGCGATTTACTGCGGTGTGCCTGCGGCCAACCATGCGTTCGCGGTCGCCGGCGATATCCTGCGCGAAAAAGGCCTGCTGGCCGCCACACCCTGAGGACACTCCAGACAATGAAAAAAACTGTTTTGCACTGGACGAAAGAGGGCCAGGGACCGGTGGTGGTGTTGAGCCATGCCCTCGGTTGCGACATCCGCATGTGGGATGGCGTGACCGCGCTGCTGAAAAACCGCTACACGGTGCTGCGCTATGACCACCGGGGGCACGGCCAGTCGCAAGCGCCTGCCGGGCCCTACAGCATGGACCTGCTGGCAGACGACGCCGCCGGCCTGATCCGCGAGCAGGCGGCAGGCCCGGTGCATTTTGTCGGCCTGAGCATGGGCGGCATGACGGCGCAGGCGCTCGCTGCCAGCCAGCCGCAGCTGCTCAAAAGCATTGTCATCGCCAACGCGGCCAGCTGGTACGACGATGCGGCCCGAGCCCTGTGGCAGGCGCGGGTCAAGACTGTGCTCGCCGAGGGCGTCGCAGCCATTGCCGACGGCGCCATGCAGCGCTGGTTCACACCCGAATTCAGGGCGGACCTTGCCGGAGGCGGCGCGCAGCGCGTGGCGGACCTGCGCCACCAACTGGAAAAGACCGACGCTGCGGCTTATGCCACCAGTTGCGAGGCGGTGGCATCCATTGACTTTCGTGCCAGCAATCGCCGCATCGAATGCCCGGCGCTGGTGATCGCGGGCACACGTGACGAGGCCACGCCAGTGGCCATGTCGCAGGCCATTGCGGACAGCATCCCCGGCGCGCAATTGCGTACGCTGGAGGCTGCCCACCTCAGCGCCGTGGAGCAACCCGAAGCGTTTGCCCGTTTGCTGGAAAGTTTTTTTGACGATGTGAAGTAGCCGTCTTTCGTGATGCCGGCGTGCTGCAAGTGTGATGCCAGCGAGGCCGGGCCGATAATCATGGGATGTGGGACCATCCAATTGCCGTTTCCAGCTTGAACCCCGCGCAGCGTTGACCATGACGACCCCGAAATTTCTGGTTGATGAGCGCGAGGTGGAATTCAGCGCGATCCGCGCCCAGGGCGCGGGCGGGCAAAACGTCAACAAGGTGTCCAGCGCCGTGCACTTGCGCTTTGACATTGCAGCGTCTTCACTCCCCGATGAGGTCAAGGGCCGCTTGCTGGCGTTGAGCGACAGCCGCATCACCCAGGAGGGCGTGTTTGTCCTGAAGGCGCAGCAGCACCGCACGCAGGAGATGAACCGGAGCGACGCCTTGATGCGCTTGCAGGAAGTGGTGGACAGCGTGTCATCGCCACCCAAACCCCGACGCGCTACCAAGCCGACCTACGGCTCGAAGCAGCGGCGTCTGGCGGGCAAAAGCCAGCGCTCGGAGATCAAGAACCTGCGTGGCAAGGTCAATGAATGATTGAGCCGGGAGCCCTGGCCGGCACCTGGCGCCGCCAGACTGCCGGGTTCATTCCCAATCAGGTTTTTTGAACGCGCCAGCCAGGTACTCGACCATGCGCCGCACCTTGACCGACAGGTGCTGGCGGCTCGGGTACACCGCATGGATGGCGAAGGTCGGCGCGCGGTAGTGCGGCAGCACTTCCACCAGCCGGCCTGCCTTGAGGTCGGGTCCGACAATGAAGGTCGGTTGCAGGATCAGGCCCTGGCCCGCCAGCGCTGCGGCCAGGCAGGTGTCGCCGGAGTTGCTGCGCAGGCGGGCCTGCGTGACCACCTCGACCGGGCCCTCCGGCCCCTCGAACGCCCAGCTGTCGCCGCCTGACCAGTAGCTGTAGGCGATGACGGGATGCGCGGCAATGTCTTCAATGGAGCGTAGCCGGGCCTGCCGTTTCAGGTAGGCGGGCGAGGCGCACAGCACCAGCCGGGTGCTGGCGAGCTGGCGCGAGATCAGACTGGAGTTGGCCAGGCGGGCGATACGGATGGCCAGATCGTAACCGTCTTCCACCAGATCGACCTGACGGTCGGAGAGCGTGACGTCCAGCGTCACATCGGGATGCCGCTGCAGAAAACCGCCCCACAGCGGCGCCAGATGCAGGTTGCCAAAACTGACTGGCACGTTGATGCGCAGCCGGCCCACCGGCAGTGCGGTACTGGCGCTGGCGGCCTGGTTGGCTTCGGCCAGGTCATCCAGGATCTTGCGGCAGCGCTCGAAATAATCGGCCCCCGATTCGGTCAGCGACTGTTTGCGGGTGGTGCGATTCAGGAGCCGTGTGTCCAGCCGGGCCTCGAGTTCCAGCACCAGGCGCGACACCGCGGCCTTGGAGTCGCCCAGCTTCTCGGCGGCTTTGACAAAGCTGCCGTTTTGCACCACGGCAACAAAGGTTTCAATCTGGCGGAGCTGGTCCATGGTGTGCGTTTTCGCCTTTTCAACGGTGAGTGAGCTGAGGGTTCGAGTAACGTGAGAGTGCCGTTTTGACCATTTATTGTCAATTATTCAGAGTCAATGAATCAATATTTACGATATTTATCTTTCATTTATGGATAACTACAGTATCAGTAATCTTTGGAAAGGATTTCGTCATGCGGGTCTCAACACTTCCAGCCTTGTTTTTATCCCACGGCGCACCGCTGTTCGCCATTGAAGCCGGCAGCACCGGCCCCGCGCTGACACGCTGGGGCGCAGCGCTGGCGCAGGCGCCCGGTGATTTGCGCGGCATCGTCATCATGTCGCCGCACTGGATGGTGCGCACCCCGGCGGTCATGGCCAACCCGGCGCCTGCCACATGGCACGACTTTGGCGGTTTTCCGCCTGCGCTGTACGAACTGCAATACCCGGCCCCGGGCAGTCCGGTACTGGCGGCCGAAGTGCGGGAACTGCTGCAGGGCGCGGGCATGGCCGCCGACAGCGATGCGGAGCGCCCGCTCGACCACGGCGCCTGGGTGCCGCTGATGCATCTCTTCCCGAAGGCGGATGTACCGGTGGTGCAGGTGGCCTTGCCGCTGGGTTACGGCCCGGCCCAGGTGCTGGCCATGGGCCGTGCGCTGCGCAGTCTCCGGGCCAAAGGTGTGCTGGTCATTGGCTCGGGCAGCATGACGCACAACCTGCGCGAGTTTTTTGGGGGTGAACGCGAGCCGTCGCCTTATGTGGTCGAGTTCAGCCGCTGGGTTGAGTCGGCCGTCGTGCGCGGCGACAAGGCCGCACTGCTCGACTACCGCCGCCAGGCGCCGCATGCGCAGCGGGCGCATCCGAGTGAAGATCATTTTTTGCCGATATTTTTTGCGCTGGGGGCCGCTGGTTGGGGTGAAGATGAAGCGGTGCAGGCCGACTACCTGAGCCGCGAGGTGATGTACGGCATCCTCGCGATGGATTCGTTTGCGCTGGCATCAGCGCAGCCTGCCTGAAAACCCGGCCATCGTCGGAAGGAAGAATTTTTATATGACTGAAAACAACGTGAAACCCCATGAATTTGGCAGTATTCCGCTGTCTTTTTTGAAGCGTGATGCGGCGCCCGGAACCGCCAGCCCGTGGCTGCTGGTGCTGCTGCACGGCGTGGGCAGCAATGAAGAAGACCTGTTCGGCCTGGCATCCCATGTCCCGGCCAACTTTCATGTGGTCAGCCTGCGCGCACCGAATGTGGTGGGGCACGGTTCGTATGCCTGGTTTCAGTTTGGTGTTTCACCGCAGGGCCAGCGTGTCATTCATCAGGCGCAGGAAGCCGCCAGCCGCCGGCTGGTGGCCGAGACCCTTGCGGGCCTGTCGAGGCAATTGGGCGTGCCGCCCGAACGCGTGATTGTGGGTGGTTTCAGCCAGGGCGGCATCATGTCGCTCTCGCTGCTGCTGACCCAGCCTCAGCTCGTGCACGGCGCCATGGTGCTGCACAGCCGCCTGCTGGATGAAGTACGGCCGTTCGTGGCACCTGAGGCGCAGCTGCAGGGCAAGCAGCTATGGGTCAGCGGTGGAACCCGGGACCAGGTGCTGCCCATCGCCCATGCCCAGGCGATTCGCCATCAGGTGCAAAAGCTGCCGCTCACGCTGCGCTATACCGAATTTCCCAACGCCCATGAGATCACGCAGGACGAATTGACGGCTGCGATGGAGTGGCTGCGGCAGCTGGCGGCGTAGCGACATAGAGGCCAGGCAGGGCGTGGCCCGTGCGGCGGGGCAAGGTATAAACACTGAATGACTCTTTCGATACAGGTTCAAGTCCAAGTTCCCTCTGAAGCACAAGCGCTTTTAAAAACAGCGGTCCGCAGGGAAACCCCCTGCGGGGCGGGCACCATGGTCTGGCATGTCTGGGGCGAGGCGGGTGGCAACCGGGCCCTGGCGCCCGTGGTGCTTCTTCATGGCGGCAGCGGCAGCTGGACGCACTGGCTGCGCAATATCCTTCCGCTCGTCGAGTCGGGGCGCCGGGTCTATGTGCCGGACCTGCCCGGTTTTGGCGATTCAGCCGCACCGCCACAGGGGACGGACGCCGATGCCGTGCCCGGGCCGGTTGAGCAGGGGCTGAAGCTGCTGCTGGGTGATGAGGCCTGTGATCTGGTGGGTTTTTCTTTTGGCGGCATGGTGGCCGGATTTCTGGCGGCGCAGTTTCCGGCGCGGGCTGCCCGTGTGGTGCTGGTGGGTGCACCCGGTTTGGGCATCGCACCCGTGAAGCCGATCCAGCTCACTTCTTGGCGGCACCTGACCGACCCGGCCCAGCGCGATGCCATTCACCGCGGCAATCTGGCGGCGCTGATGCTGTACCACCCGGAGGCGATCACCGAACTGGCGCTTCGCCTGCATGTGGCCAATGTGCTGCGCGACCGGATGAAAGGGCGCAGCCTGTCGCGTACCGGCGTGCTGGCGCGTTCACTCGAGCAGGTGCGCTGCCCGGTGCATGCCATTTACGGCAGTGAAGATGCCCTGTACCGGGGCAAGCTGGATGCACTGGCGGCGGCCGTGCGGCAAGCCCGAAATTTCCGGACCCTGACGCTCATTGATGCCGCCGGCCACTGGGTTCAGTTTGAACGGGCAGATGCCTTTAACCAGGCATTGCTGGCGGCACTCAGCGAGGCACCGTAAGCGGTGGCGTGAGGCCGTGTCCGTGCGGGCTGCTTATTTCTCGATGGCCAGCAACTCAACTTCAAACGTCAGCGTGGCATTGGGCGGCACCACACCGCCGGCGCCGAGCTTGCCATACGCCGTGTCGGGCGGGCAGGTCAGCGTGGCCTTGCCGCCGACCTTGATTTTCTGCATGCCTTCCGTCCAGCACGGCACGACGCGGCTGAGGGGAAAGGTTGCGGGTTTTCCTCGTTTGTAGGAGCTGTCGAATTCCTTGCCGTCGGCGAGCGTTCCGCGGTAGTGCACCTGGACCGTGTCCGAGGCCTTGGGCTGCGCCCCGGTGCCGTCCACGCTGTGCACAACTTTCACGCCCGTGGGCAGCGTTTCGGCGGGTGCTGCGGCCAGCACGCTGGTGGCCAGAGCGCAGGAGGCCAGCAGGGCTGGAACGGCTTTCATGATGTTCATGGGGTTGCTCATTGAATAGTGGCGGGGGTAAGGTTGAAGCAGGCAAAACGGAGAACGCTTGCGGAAGCAGTCGGCCGCATTATCTCCGGGCCGGCGCAATACCCTGTAACGGCGAAGTTACAGGCGCCGCGTCAGCTGGCACGGCCGAGCAGCTGTGGCAGCGAGGAGCCCAGCAGGGCTGCCCCCGAGGCGGTCAGCAGGCTCAAGATGATCTTGCGGAATGTTACTTCGCTGATGCCAATGTAGACCCGGGCGCCGATGAGTGAAGGCAGCAGCATCGCGGGCGCCACGATGGCCAGCATGGGGATGGTTTCGCGGGTCACGATGCCGGTGGCGATGTAGGTGGCCATGGTGACCATCAGCACGGCCAGATTGAAGTTTTGAATGATGGCGCGCTGGGCGTGCTTGTCATAGCCGCGCAGCGTGCACCAGAGCGTGGGAATGACCCCCGAAAAACCACCCATCGCGCTCATCATGCCGCCTACGCCGCCCGCCAGCCCGTCGCCGAGACGCCCGCCCGCGGTAATGCGGGGTAGTTGCCCTGCCATCAGCATGGCAGGGCACCAGAGCATGAGCAGCATGCCCAGAAAGGCCTTGAACATGTGCACGTCCATCAAGGGCAGCACCAGCAGTCCGGCGGGAATGCCAATCAACCCGCCGGCCACAAAAGGGGCGAGCCGCCGCAGGTCAAAACCGCGGCGCACTGTGGCGGCGGCCACCAGCTGCCCGGTCAGGGCGCCAAAGACCGCCATGGCGGCGGCAAGCCGCGGATCAATCGTCCAGGCCCAGACAGACATGGCGACCAAGCCAAAGCCGAAGCCTGAAAGGCCCTGCACAAAGCCGGCCAGTGCGGCACCCATCACGACCAGGAGTGTCTGCGAATCCATGCAGGGCGAAGCGGCAGAAAACGGCAGTAAGCGGCAGTAAACCTTGAAAAAACCCCCTGGTTTGTTTCAGGCGTAGTCGCTCAGGGGCACGCAACTGCAAAACAGGTTGCGGTCACCGTAGACGTTGTCGACGCGACCCACCGGCGGCCAGTATTTGGCGTGCTGGGTCTTGCTGAGTATGGCGGCCCCCACATCGCGTGTGTAGGCATGATTCCATTCGCCCTTGAGCAGGCTTACCGCTGTATGCGGCGCGGCCTTCAGCGGGTTGTCGTCCTGCGGCCACTCGCCTTTTTCGATGCGGCGGATTTCCTGCCGAATGGCGATCATCGCGTCGATGAAGCGGTCCAGTTCGTCCAGCGTTTCGCTCTCGGTGGGTTCCACCATCAGCGTGCCGGCAACCGGAAAGCTGAGCGTCGGCGCGTGAAAACCGTAGTCGATCAGCCGCTTGGCCACGTCTTCGGCGGTGACGCCGCTGCTGTCCTTGAGCGGGCGCAGGTCCAGGATGCACTCGTGCGCGACGTGGCCATTCTCGCTGGCGTACAGCGTCGGGTAGTGGTCTTTCAGGCGCGAACTGATGTAGTTGGCGCTCAGGATGGCGATTTCGGTGGCGCGCGTCAGCCCCTCGGGGCCCATCATGCGGCAGTACATCCAGCTGATGGGCAGCACGGCCGCATTGCCCAGGGGGGCCGCCGACACGGCGCCGACACCGTTGACCGGAATGCCGGCTGTGGCATGGCCGGGCAGGTAAGGCACCAGGTCGGCCACCACGCACACCGGGCCCACGCCCGGCCCGCCGCCGCCGTGCGGAATGCAGAAGGTCTTGTGCAGATTCAGATGGCTCACGTCGCCGCCAAACTCGCCCGGGGCGGCCACGCCGACCAGCGCATTCATGTTGGCGCCGTCGACGTACACGCGCCCGCCGTGTGCATGCACCAGCTGGCAAAGTTCCTTGACATGGGTTTCAAACACACCATGTGTGCTGGGGTAGGTGATCATCACGCAGGCCAGGTTGGCGCTGTGCTGTTCGCACTTGGCCTGGAGGTCGGCCATGTCCACATTGCCCTGCGCGTCACAGGCGGTGACGACGACGGTCATGCCCACCATCTGCGCGCTGGCCGGGTTGGTGCCATGGGCTGACGAGGGAATCAGGCAGATGTTGCGGTGGCCCTGTCCCTGTGCTTCATGGTAGGCCTTGATCACTAGCAGGCCGGCGTATTCGCCCTGTGAACCCGCATTGGGCTGCAGGCTGATGCCCGCATAACCGGTGGCCTGGCAGAGCCAGTCGCGCAACTCCTGGTCGAGTTCGGCATAGCCCTGCAGTTGCTCCTGGGGGGCAAAAGGGTGGATGTTGGCAAACTCGGGCCAGGTGATGGGAATCATCTCGCTGGTGGCGTTGAGCTTCATGGTGCAGCTGCCCAGCGGGATCATGCTGCGGTCCAGCGCCAGGTCCTTGTCGCTGAGCATGCGGATGTAGCGCAGCATGCCGGTTTCGGAATGGTGGGTGTTGAACACCGGGTGCGTCAGGAAGGCGCTGGTGCGGCGCAGGTCGGCCGGGATCAGGGACTCGATGCCTTTTTCAAAGGCGCTGACCACGGGCACCGTCTGCCCGGGCTGGGCAAAGAAGGACCAGAGCAGTTCGATGTCCTTGCGGCTGGTGGTTTCGTCCAGCGACACGCCCAGGTGATTGTTCAGTCGAAACCGCAGGTTGGCCCCTGATTGACGGGCGCGCTCAGCGATTAAATTGGTCGCGTCGCCGGTCTTGACGGTGACGGAGTCAAAGGCGCCGCCGTTGGTGATTTCATAACCGAGCTCCTGCAGGCCGCGCACAAAGATGGCGGTGTAGGCGGCCACGCGCTCCGCGATGCGCTTGAGGCCCTGGGGGCCGTGGTAGACCGCATACATGCTGGCTACCACCGCAGGCAGCACCTGGGCGGTGCAGATGTTGGAGGTGGCCTTTTCGCGGCGGATGTGCTGCTCGCGCGTCTGCAGCGCCAGGCGGTAGGTGGGGTTGCCGTGGACGTCGACACTCACGCCCACCAGGCGGCCGGGCAGCGAACGCTTGAACTCTTCGCGACAGGCGAGGTAGGCGGCGTGCGGCCCGCCATTGCCCATGGGCATACCGAAGCGCTGGGTGTTGCCGAGCACAATGTCGGCGTCCCATTCGCCGGGCGGCGCGAGCAGGGTCAGTGCGAGCAGGTCGGCGGCCACGCACAGTGCGGCGCCATCCACATGTGCCTGGCCGGCCAGCGGGCGCAGGTCGTGGATGCTGCCGGTGGTGGCCGGGTACTGGACCAGCACGCCGAAGTAATTGCCTTCGGCCATGAGTTGCGGCACGGTAGCCACTGCGGTGCTGACCTTGATTTCAATGCCCAGCGGTTTCGCGCGGGTCTGGATGACTTCAATCGTTTGTGGATGGCAGTCGCCTGCGACGATGAAGACATTGCTCTTGCTTTTTACGCTGCGCCTGGCCAGCGTCATGGCCTCGGCGGCAGCTGTCGCTTCGTCAAGCATGGAGGCATTGGCAATGGGCATGCCCGTCAGGTCGCACACCATGGTCTGGAAGTTGATCAGCGCCTCCATGCGGCCTTGCGAAATCTCGGCCTGGTAGGGCGTGTAGGCCGTGTACCAGGCGGGGTTCTCCAGGATGTTGCGCAGGATCACGCCCGGCGTGTACGTGCCGTAGTAGCCCTGGCCGATGAAGTTTTTGAACACCTGGTTTTTCGCGGCAATCGCCTTGAGCTGCTTGAGGGCTGCCGCCTCACTCACCGGCGGTGGAATGGCCATTGCGCTGCGGCGTGCGATCGAGCGCGGAACAATCCCGTCTATCAGGTCGCGGCGTGAAGCTGAGCCCACCACACTGAGCATGTGCACTTCGTCGGCCTCATCAATGCCGATGTGGCGTGCGATGAATTCAGAGGGGTTTTCAAGCTCGCCCAGCGGCTTGGCGGATTGCATCAACATGTCGGGAGTTCCGTATCAGGCGGTTTCAAAAATCAGGCGGCGGAAAACTGGGTGTAGCTGGTTTCATCCATCAGGGCGTCCAGCTGCGAGGCGTCGGACAGTTTGATTTTGAAGAACCAGCCGGCGCCCAGCGGGTCGCTGTTGGCCAGCGACGGATCGTTGCGCAGGGCTTCATTGACTTCAACGACCTCGCCGCTCACGGGCATGTAGACGTCCGCGGCGGCCTTGACCGATTCGACCACGCCGGCAGTTTCCTTCTGCGCCAGGGTGGCGCCGACGGCAGGCAGGTCGACAAACACCACATCGCCCAGCGCGTCCTGCGCATGGACCGTGATGCCCACGGTGGCGGTGTCGCCGTCAATCTTGAGCCATTCGTGGTCTTCGGTGTATTTGACAGTCATGAGGTTCTCCAGAAGTTCAAAAGTTCAGTGAAAAGGATTCAGCAAAAAGGATTCAACAAAAAGATTTAGCAAAAAAGATTCAGCAAGTTAACGTGAAAGTAGTAAGAGGCAGCCAAACACTCAGCCGCGGTAGTAGTGGTTGGGCACAAACGGCATGGCCGACACTTCCATCGGAACGGCCTTGCCGCGCACCAGGGCATTCACCCGCGTGCCGATGGCGGAAAACTCGGGGCTCACGTAGCCCATGGCCACCGGCTGGTTGATGGTGGGGCCGAGCAGGCCGCTGGTCACGGTGCCAATGGGCGCGCCCGCGGTGCTTTGCAGTTCGGTGTGGTCGCGCACAGGCACGCGCTCCAGCGCCACCAGGCCCACGCGCATTCGGGTAAGCGTTACCGGGTCGGCCAGCTGCGCCAGAATTTTTTCCGCACCGGGAAACCCTCCGGCGCGCGCGCCGCCGGTGCGCCGGACCTTCTGAATGGCCCAGTTGAGCGCCGCTTCCACCGGCGTGGTGCTGGTGTCAATGTCATTGCCGTAAAGGCACAGCCCCGCTTCAAGCCGCAGCGAGTTCCGTGCGCCCAAGCCAACAGGTTTGACTTCGGGCTGGGCCAGCAGGGCTCTGGCCAGCGTGTCGGCCTGCGATTCGTGCACCGAGATTTCGAAACCGTCTTCGCCGGTGTAGCCGCTGCGCGTGAGGAAGCAGTCGCAGCCCGCCACCGTGAAGCGGCCGCCGGTCATGAACACCAGTTTTTCAACGCCCGGCGCCAGGCGCTGCAAGGCGGTTACCGCCTGCGGCCCCTGCAGAGCCATCAGCGCCATCTCCGGCATGGGGATGACTTCGCACCGGCTGCCGATCTTTTGCTGGATGTGCGCGATATCACCGACCTTGCAGGCCCCGTTCACAATGAGGAACAGGTCGCCGCCCCCGGCGCTGTCGTGCATGTTGCGGTTGAAAAACATCAGGTCATCGATGATGCCGCCGTCGTCATTGAGCAGCAGGCCGTAGCGCTGCTTGCCGGCGGGCAGGTCGACCACATCGACGGGCAACAGGGTTTCCAGCGCAGCCGCCGAATCGGGGCCCACCAGGCGCAACTGGCCCATGTGGGACACGTCAAAAAGTCCCGCCGCCTGGCGTGTGTGGTGGTGCTCGGCCATCAGGCCCGCAGGGTACTGCACCGGCATGGAATAGCCCGCGAATGGCACCATGCGCGCGCTCAACTCTGCGTGCAAGGCATGCAGCGGTGTTTTGAGAAGATCTTCAGGGGTGACAGAAGAAGAGGAGGCAGAAGAGGCGTTAGACAAGGCATTCTCCGGGGGCAAACATGAATCCATGACCCATGGTCATGCGCTGCCCCTGCTGTCCACTTTACCTGAGAGATTCACCTGGCGATGCAGGCTTGCTCCTTCGGTGGGCCGCCTCAAAAGCGGCCTCTCTCCAGTAGGGAACGTTTTCCGGCGCCAGACGCCGGAAAACGGTTGCCAGTCCTTTTGCCTGAGCGTTCAGTGCACCATGGGAGTTAACTTCATGGTGTTCGTGCGCCTTCGGCGGTTTTCGCGGTGAAAACTCTCTCCTGACCTCTCAAGTGTAACGGATGCCGGATTCGGCGATTTGCACCCGACGGGGTGTTATCAGGTGCTATTTGAAGCCCAGCACATGGGGCAGCCAGGTGCTGAGCGCAGGCAGGAAAGTCAGCAGCACCAGCACCGCACCGTGCGCCCAAAGAAAGGGCATCAATTCCCGCACCAGCGGGCCCATGGGTACACGCGATACGTTTGATGTGACAAATAACAGGCCTCCCACCGGCGGCGTAATCATGCCCAGCGTGAGGTTGTAGATGACGATCATCGCAAAATGGATGGGATCTATGCCCAGCTTGACTGCAACGGGCGCAAGAATCGGCGCCAACACCATCACACCGGGCAGCGGCTCAATAAAAATGCCAAACAGCAGCAAAAAGATGTTCACGATGATCAGGAACATCCAGGGAGACAGATTCATCCCGATGATCCAGTCCGCCATCAGCTGCGGCAGGCCCTCGATGGTGAGAATCCATGCGAAAGAGGCGGACAGGCCAATGATGATCAGCACCGAAGCCGTGAGCAGGGCAGAGCGCGCCAGGATGTCGGGCAGGGCTTTCCATTCGAGTGTCCGGTAAACGAATTTGCCGCAGACCAGCGCGTAAAAAACAGCCACCACGGAGGCTTCGGTGGGCGTGAACCAGCCGGCCCGCATCCCGCCCAGAATCAGCACTGGCAGCAGCAGCGCAGGAATTGCCTTCCAGGTGGTGCGCCAGACCTCCGGCCACGGCGGCATGCCGCCGTCGCCTTTGTAATTGCGTTTTTTGGAAACTTGGAAATTGACAACGCACATCGCCACCGCAATCAGGATGCCGGGTAACAGACCCGCGACGAACAGTGCGCCGACAGAAACGTTATCGTCCTGCAGGGCATAGATGATCATGATGATCGACGGTGGAATGATGGGCCCGACAATGGCTGTCGCTGCTGTCAGGGCGGCAGCATAGGAGCGGTCGTAGCCAGCCTTGTCCATCATGCGGATCAGCATGGAGCCCGGTCCTGCGGCATCCGCCAGTGCGGAGCCGGAAATGCCGGAGAAAAAGGTCAGCGACACCACGTTGGTGTAACCCAGGCCGCCCCGCTTGTGGCCGACAAATTGCCCGGCAAAGCGCAGCAGTACCTCTGTGAGCGAACCACCGCTCATCAACTCGGCCGCCAGAATGAAAAACGGCACTGCCATCAGCGGGAAGCTGTCCACGCCGGTAAAGGTTTCCTTTAGCAGTACAAACAGCGGGTAGTTCTCCGCGAGAATCAGCGTGGCGGCGGTGGCAAGGCCCAGCGCAAAGGCAACCGGTACGCCAATGGCGAGAAAAAAGCAGGCTGAAATTATCAGCAGCAGGCTGGCGTTCATAGTGCCCCCACGCTTGCGGCATGGGCCGCCGCGCGAGGCCTTGCAGGCCGCGGCTCGCGAGACGCTTCGCCTCTATCGCCTGTCCAAGCCTGCTCAAGCAGGCTTGGAGCCGCAGGCTCCAGCCCCAAGGGGGCCTTCGGGTCTTGGAGCGGTCCGGCGGCCCTCATAGGGATGCACTCGCAGTCGCATCAAAATGCGCGTCTACGGCAAACAGCCGGTCGCGCACATAAACCCGCACGATCAGCAGCCAGTGCACGACCAGCAGCACGCCGCCAACCGGCATGGCCGCGTAAATATAGGCAAACGGAATCTGCGTGGCCGCCGTCAGCTGAAACATGGTGCGGCCCATGTACAGCCAGCCATACCAGATCATGAAACCGAAGAAGGCGAACAGCAGCGCAGCCACGACAGCCCGCGTGATGATGGCCAATGGCCGGGGCAGCGCATCCTGGAGATTTTCTACAGCGATGTGGCCGCCGTACCGAAGTACCGGTCCGGCACCGAGAAACGTCAGCCAGATCATCATGTGCCGGGAGACTTCTTCGGCCCATTCAATCGACTGGTTGGTCAGGTAGCGCAATGCCACGTTGACAAAAATGATGACGGCCATGGCCGCCAGCAGCAAAATCAGCGCCCAGCGGTTGGCGCTGAGGAAATAGCGTTCGAAGGTCTTCACTGTTGTTCTCGATTGTTCAGCCTGATTCTGCTGGCGGTGATCGCCAGGTGCGACGGGCTGGAGCCTTCCAAAAAAATGCCGCCCGGATAAAGCCGGGCGGCGCCAGGGTTTCGACGCTTAGCGTACGTCCTGGATCTTTTTGATATTGTCGGCGCCAAACTCCTTGGCATAGCTGGCGTAGGCCGGCTTCAGTGCTTCCCGGAAGGCGTTGCCGTCGACTACTTTGGTGACTTTCATGCCTTCTTTTTCCAGCTGGGCAATACCGTTGTTCTCGTCGTCATTGACCTTTTTGCGCTGGGCGGCACCCGCCTTTTTAGCTGCTTCGACAAATACCTTCTTGTCGGCGTCGGACAGCTTGTTCCAGGTTTTTGGGGACAGCAACAGCAAGGCCGGGGAATACACATGACCGGTCAGCGACAGGTGTTTTTGGACCTGCGAAAACTTGGAAGACAGGATCACGGGGATGGGATTCTCCTGGCCGTCCACGGTACCTTGCTGTAGCGCGCCGAACAGCTCAGGGAAGGCCATGGGCGTGGGCAGAATGCCGAAAGTCCGGTAGCCATCCATATGCACCTTGTTCTCCATGGTGCGCATTTTCAGGCCGGCGGCATCGGCGGGTTTGACAATGTCGCGTTTGCTGTTGGTCATGTGGCGAAAACCGTTTTCCGTCCAGCCCAGCGCAATGATGCCCTTGCTCGGGAACTTGCTCAGGATGTCCTGGCCGATGGGGCCATCCATCACCTTGCGTGCATGGTCGTAATCGCGAAACAGGAAGGGAATGTCAACAATCTTGACTTCGGGCACAAAGTTGCCCACAGGGCCGGTAGAGGTGTTCACAAGATCCTGCGTGCCAAGTTGCACCGCTTCGATTTGCTCGCGCTCTCCGCCCAGTGCAGAACTGGGGAACTGCTGGCATTTGTAGCGACCCTGTGTGTTCTTTTCGACTTCATCGCAGAACGTGGTGGAACCCACTCCGTAATGGGATTCCTTGGTGGTTGCGTAGCCGATTTTCAGGATGGTCTGTGCCTGCGCGGCAATACACCCCGTGGCCAGGGTGATACCGATAAGCAGTTTTGAAAGTTTCATGTCGTCTCCGGGGGGGGTGTCGTTCTGACGGGCCTCCGGCCAGTCAAAAGTTATCATACAACTCTGAATTATGTCCGCTCAGCCAGAGCCGCCACATTGGGGTTTTCGAGCACATAGCCACGAATGATGGTTTCAAAGTCGGGGTCGGGCTGCAAGCCGAGTCCGCGGGCGCGGACGGCATCGATGTGGGCGGGCCAGCTGGTGACGATTTTTGCAACCGCAGGGTCCGGCGTCCAGTCGATCAGTGCCGCAACCTGCTTGCCTGCCACGCGTTCCAGCGCCGCGGCCATATCGCCGGCCGTTGTCTTGAGCGCCGGCAGGTTGATGGCGGTGCGGGCGCCCCATTCGGCATCGCTGGCTTGCACGGCCCGTATCAGCCCGTCAATCGTGCGGCCTGGCGAAGACAGGGCCACGGCTGTTTCCGGCGGCACCGGGCAGGCTGCCCGTACGCCTGCCAGCGGCTCGCGGATCATGCCGCTCAGAAAGCTGGATGCTGCGCCATTGGGCCGGCCAGGCCGTACGCTGACGGTCATCAGGCGCACATTGCGGCCCCGGATGAAGCCTTTGCGGGCGTAGTCGGCCACCAGCTGCTCTCCGATGAATTTCTGGATGCCATAGCTGTTTTGCGGCGTGGGCAGCGTCCTGTCGTCAATCACCGCAGGCAAGGGTTGTTCCGGTGAATTGCCAAAGACGGCGAGTGAGCTGGCAAATACAAAGGTGGGGGAGGTCTTCAGCGCGCGGCAGGTTTGGAGCAACGCCCGTGTAGCGTCCAGGTTGCTGCGCATGCCGAGGTCAAAGTCAGCCTCGCACTCGCCACTGACGGCTGCGGCGAGATGAAAAATGATGACGTCTTCCGGCCGTACTACGGAGGCTGTGGCCGGGGTTGCGGCCGGATTTGCTTCCAGGAGCTGGTTCAGGTCGCCCACCATTGAACGAATTCGCCGGTCTGCCGCCAAATCAGCGGGCGGTGCCGCGCGGTCCACCAGTGTGATGGTTTGAATGGTTTGCGGTGCGGCGCCGGCCAGTGCAAGCTGGCCACGCTTGAGAAGCTCGCGGGCGAGCCGGGCGCCCAGAAATCCGGCGCCGCCTGTGATGACGATGTTCATGGAGGTTGTCTCTGTTGATGTCTCTGCTGATGTCTGCGATGTGTCTGTGGTGTGCCAGTGCCCGCCAACTGGATGCATGAGGCCTGCCCTGCGAAGCACCACATGGTGTATTGCAGTTTAGCGTGCGGGGGTGTGCAACAACCGGCTGGTGCGTGGCGGGCGGCGCGGCGGCAGTTCAGTGCGCCGCGGCGGCAGGTGTCAGGTGTCAGGTGTCAGGTGGCTGTCGCTTTTATTTTTGCATTGCTTCCCAGCAACCACAGGTTGAGGCCTTGGTACCGGCCGATGACCAGCGCGGAAACGATGGGGCCGCCGACACCGAAGGCAAGGCCGAGCACCATGAGCACGTAGGTGTCCGTGATCCCGAGCTTCTGAAAGAAGATACGGCTTGCGGCGGTAAAAAAAACATGCAGAAGATAAATGGCAAATGAGAAGGAGCCGATATAGGCAAGATTCTCCGAACGCCAGCCACTCCTCAGCAGCAGGAAGACGCCGGAAATGCCGAGCGCGAGGGCGGGCAGGGAGCCTCCCTGTTCAGAAACCTGGGGAAATGACATGGCAACCACTGCGGCGCCGATGAAGACCACGGCTGCCAGAAGGCGTGCGGTGGAGGTCCCGATCTCAAATCTTTTGCAGGCCAGCCCACCCAGAAAAAATGGCAGCAGGTAGACCGCACCGCGAGCCGCAAAGTAGTTGGGCGGATGAAAGTAGATAAACATCATCGCGCTAACGATCCAGACTGCTGCGAAACCGGCCCCGGTAGCAAGGGCGCCCAGGTGTTCCAGCAAAAGAACAATCAAAAAGACAATGAAAAGCGCTTCCAGGAACCAGAAATGCCCAACGGGTTCGATATGCAGCAGCCACCAGTGGTCAACAGTCGCATTGGCACCTGGCGTGACGGCCTGGACAACCGCAAAAAGGGTTCCCACGGTGACCAGGGGCAGCACAAGCCGCCGCACTTTTCCTTTGATAAAACCCAGCGGATGGCCTTGATAGGGACGAAAGCCGTAGACGTAGCCCGAGATAAAGGAAAAGAGCGGCATCCGGACATAGGCCAGCGCTTCATTGACCACCTGCAGCCAATGTCCCTCCGGAATTCTCAACCCCACGGCAGGTGTATCACCCACGACATGAAAAAGCACGAGCAGCACGCACGCGATGCCCCGCAAGGTATCCACCTCAATGCTGCGTTTCATTTTTGTGCTGCTGTTGCTCATTGGCCCTTGCACCCCGCTGAAAAATCAAAGGACCTAGCGTAATCTGAAGAGGCATCGATAAGGCCTGATGGTTGCAAAATGCTACAGGCAAACTGTTGCAAGTCGTAGGAAGACCACCCTTGCCGGCAGGTGAGTCGGTGAGGTCAAGCGCATGGCCGGCCGCGTTCGGGGAAACAGTGAAGACGCAGCAGGGCGTTATCCGACGTGGCCCGCGGTAATGGCCTACAGGCCACCGTTTTTCTCTCCTACATGGATTGTCAGCCATCCTTCTATTGTCCTGGCAGGAGCATCCCCCATCATGAGTCCAGTTGTTATTGCGGCCACTTCAATGTTGGTCAACGAATGAAAAAAATGAACCGGGAAGTGGTGAAAAATGAAGTCTCCTATATCGCCCACAGGCGAAAATTCTGCGGCCGAGGGTTATTTGAAGTTGATCAGTCAGGCCGTAGCGACCGGATGGCGGCATATTGACTTGTTGAACTGGTTGCAGGGCGACGTCCAGCATTACCTGCCTCATGACATCCTGCTCGCCGGATGGGGGGATTTTCGGGAGGGTTCGATACACCACGATGTCCTGTCCAGTCGGCCTGGCGTGCGCTCTTATGCGGCGGGCACGGAGGTGCTTCCGTTCCTGTTGGGAAAGTTTCACGACAGTTGGGTCGCGGCGCAGAGAAAACCCTGTCGTCTGGATTTCGGTGAATTTGCGTACCTGCTGGGCAATGCCAGCCTGGCTGGTTCCTTTTCCAGCGTGTTGCGCACGATGCGCTCTGTATTGATACATGGGATCTGCGATGAAAGAGGCCGCCATGAGTGCCTCTATGTGCTGTTAAGGGCAGGCGAAATTCCCGCCGAGCCCGCCACGACGGCCATGGGCGTGCTGATGCCCCATATCGACACCGCATTGCGGCAGGTCACGCACTTGCCGCAACAGCACCAACAGCTTCGTCAGTCATCGCCGCCTGCGCGGAGTGCCCCGGAGGACTCCTGTGGCTTGAGTGAACGTGAAACCCAGATCATGGCGTGGGTGGCCATGGGCAAGACCAATTCGGAGATCGGAACCATTCTGAATATCAGTGGATTCACAGTCAAAAACCACATGCAGCGCATTTTTCAAAAACTGAATGTATTCAATCGCACACAGGCAGTTTCCAAGGTAACGAGGGTGGCACTCGATGCCTGAATTCAACCCGGTCAATTCGGCATCGACTTCAGCCTGGCTGGGCCGTCGTGAGCCCCGATCCATGGGGTTGGGCAGAAGCTATATTTTCATCGCCATCGAAGCCGCGCTGGAGCCTCTGGTCCTGGTATTTTCGCTGTGGGCGTTGGCGTTTTACCTTGAAGACCAGGTAAGCCCGGCCTACCTGATCCTGTCGGTCATCGTGTTCTCTCTGTCTTTTCCGGGCACTTCCCAGCTTCGCCTGCCGGCGGGCAAAGCCGTGCTCAATATCGCCACTCACTGGCTCTGGATCGCCGGGTTGTTGTTGCTGGCAGGTGTTGCCACGGAATACCTTTACAGCTTGTCCCTGCCCGTGGTGGGCAACTGGTTATGGATTGCGCCGGTGGCCCAGATCGCTGCACACCTCGGGCTTAGAGCTGTCGCTCCCCAACTGCTGAAGTTGCAGGGCCCGCCCCGAAGCGCGGTCATTGTGGGTATGAACGAGCAGGGCGTGTCCCTTGCCCGGCATATCGCCGGGTCGGCCTACTCGGGTATCGAGCTGCTGGGGTTTTTTGATGACCGCAGCGAAGAGCGCAGGGTCGCACAGGACGAGCAGGGGCTGATCGGCAAAATCGATGACCTGCCGGCCTACGTCAAACAGCACCGGGTCCAGTTTATTTACCTGTCATTGCCGATGGCTTCGCGGCCACGCATTTTGCATGTCCTTGACGGCTTGAAGGACACCACCGCCTCCATCTATTTTGTGCCCGACATGTTTGTGACGGACCTGATTCAGGGCCGAAGCGATTCGGTATGCGGTGTCACGGTGATATCCGTTTGCGATACGCCGTTTCGTGGTGTCAATGGCGCATTGAAGCGAGCCAGCGACATTGTGTTGTCATTGCTCATACTGCTCTTGGTGTCTCCCCTCATGCTGGTGATTGCGCTGGCGGTGAAACTGGACTCACCGGGGCCGGTGATCTTCAAGCAACGGCGCTACGGACTGGATGGCGAGCAGATCCTGGTCTATAAATTCCGATCCATGGCCGTGACCGAAGACGGCAACACGATTCAGCAAGCGCAGAAAAATGACCTGCGGGTCACCCGGCTGGGCGCCTTCCTGCGCAGAACCTCGCTCGATGAGCTGCCGCAATTCATCAACGTCCTGCAGGGGCGCATGAGTATTGTCGGGCCCCGTCCCCATGCGGTTGCGCACAACGAAATGTACCGGACCCAGATCAAGGGCTACATGGTTCGCCACAAGGTCCGGCCCGGAATTACCGGTTGGGCCCAGGTCAATGGGCAGCGCGGCGAAACGGACACCCTGGACAAGATGGAGGCCCGCATTGACTGCGATCTTGATTATTTGAGAAATTGGTCGTTGCAGCTCGACCTGTTCATTATCTTGAAGACCGTGCGGCTTGTTTTCAAAGACAGTTCCGCATACTGAAACGGATGGGGATGCAATGCGTCAAAGCGTCAAAGCGTCAATGTGCCCAGTAGTGCAAAAGAGCTATTTCACAACCTACACATTCCTATGAAACTAACATCTTTACTCCTCAATCAACGCGTTGCGATTCAACCCCGGAGGGGCACCCTGACTGATTCGTTTCCTCAAATCCGGCGCAGCCTTGGCCGCCCGCCTTCCTCGCGAGACTTCGCACTGATCCCGCTGGGCTCGCTTGCCTTGATGGGTCTGCTTCCGCTGGGGGCGTACGCGGACGAGCTGGACACCCTGCAGTTCCAGGCCGGGCAAAGTGTCCAGCACGACAGCAACGTGTTTCGCTTGTCCGACTCGGCGGACACCCAGGCGCTGTTGGGCACGTCAGGTCGTTCAGACACCATCGCCGTGACGACGGCGGGTTTCAAGGTGAGCAAGCCCTATGGCTTGCAGCGTTTTGAGCTGGAGGCCAATGCCGAGAAGCATAACTACAGGAATTTCTCGAATCTGGATTTCACGGCGTTTAACTATGGTGCGGCATGGCGCTGGAGTTTCACTCCGGCCCTCCACGGCAATCTGACGACGGACCGGCGGGAGTATGTCGATAACACGGCGGATGTGCAAAACACTGGCCAGCTCAATCGCCGGACGAACCGATCGACAGTATTCGATGCGGAATACGAACTCGACGGTGCCTGGCGTGTCCTCGGGGGCGTTTTCGAACGCACCAGCACCAGCAGCCAGCCTTTTACTTTTGAAGCCGACTACAAGATACGCGGTGCGGAGGCCGGTGTGCGGCATGTCTGGCCGTCGGGTACGTCGCTGGCCTATCGTTTCAAGAATGGCGAGGGCGAATATCCAGGCCGCACATTGTCGGCGGTGTCTGCCAGCGACTTTACCGATCGCGAACATGAATTGCGGCTTGACTGGGCGCCCACAGGGAAAACCACGGTGAAGGCCCGGCTTTCGCATTTTGACCGTGCCCACGATGGACTCTCCGCGCGGGATTTTTCCGGCGTCATTGGCCAGGTCGACGCAACCTGGGATGTGACCGGCAAGACCAGTATCACGGGTGGCCTGGCACGTGAAATGGGCAGTTACCAGACGACGACGTCGAGCTATTACCAGGGCTACCGCTTCTTCATTGCGCCGACCTGGAAACCGACGGAAAAAACCGCCATACGACTGCGTTATGACCATGGCTTGCGGGATTACCGGGGACCATTGCCAGGCTTTATGGCCACCGACCGCGAGGACACCACCAGGCTGGCTTCCCTGATCCTCGAATGGCAGCCAGTTCGTGCGCTCAAGTTAATGGCAACGGCCCAGCGCGATAAACGCACGTCCAACGCACCGGGGTTTGATTACACGAGCAATGTGTTTGGCGTTTCGGCGCTCGCAAGCTTTTAGTGGGCCAAGGCCCTTACGTGGCTTTCTCGCCGCACGTTGACCCATTCTTCCAACATTCAATTCACGAAAAAGGTGCCAAGATGAAACCCCTCTTGATCAGGTATTTCGCCACAGCAGTACTTTCTCTTTCCGCCATGGCTGCATTGGCACAGACGGCAACGACTGCACAGACGGCTCCAGCCGTCCGGGCTGCGGTCGCGCCTTCCGTGCCGTCGGGGCCATCGGGTCCGTCAGTACCGGCGGCGCCGGACAACCAGGATTACCGGTTGGGGCCGGGCGATGCGATCGGTGTGCAGGTTTACCAGAGCCCGGACCTCACGGTTGACGCCCGTGTTTCCGAAAGCGGGGTGATCAGCTACCCATTGATTGGCAGCGTGCAGCTGGGTGGTTTGACCATCGGCGAGGCCGAGAAAAAAATTGCCGATGCGCTGCGTACCGGGGGCTTTGTCAAGGTGCCGCAGGTGAATATCGTTTTGCGGCAGGTGCGGGGCAACCAGGTGGCGGTTTTGGGGCAGGTGAGCCGGCCTGGCCGATTCCCGCTCGAAACATTCAACACCCGTGTCAGCGACATGCTCGCGGCAGCCGGCGGCGCGACGCCGACGGGGGATGATGTGCTGATCATCACCGGCCAGCGTGACGGCAAGCCTTTCCGCAAGGTCATCGACATTCCGGCGCTGTTCCTGAACGAGAAATCGGAAGAGGACATCCTGGTGGCCGCCGGCGACACGCTTTATGTGAACAAGGCGCCGATGTTCTACATCTACGGCGAAGCGCAGCGACCCGGCCCCTACCGTATTGAGCGCGGCATGACGGTGATGCAGGCGCTGGCCCAGGGGGGCGGGCCCACTGTGCGCGGCAGCCAGAACCGCCTGCGCCTGCACCGCCGTGATGCATCCGGAAAGGTGGTGGAAACCGTTCCCCAGCTCACGGACAAGATTCGGGCGGAAGACGTGATTTATGTTCGTGAAAGCCTCTTTTAAGCTGCCATGACACTCCATCAATTCCTGTTGATCCTGCGGGCCCGTTACCGGGTGGCCTTGACGATCATTGCGGTTGCCGTGCTGTCGGCACTGGCGGTCAGCCTGGTCCTGCCCAAGAAATACGTGGCCCAGACCGCGGTTCTGGTTGATATCCGGTCACCCGACCCGGTAGCCGGCGCTGCCGTGCCGGGCCTTGTTGCCCCCAGCTATATGGCAACGCAGGTCGACATCATCGGCGGCGACCGCGTGGCGCAGCGCGTTATCAAAATGCTCAAACTGGACGAAAACCCGGGTACGCGGGAACGGTGGCTGGAGGCGACTGAAGGACGGGGCACGATGGAGGCCTGGATCGTTGATTCGCTGCAAAAACGGCTGGATGTGCACCCTGCACGGGAAAGCAATGTGATCAACATCACGTACAAGGGCGGCGAGCCGGACTCTGCGGCCCAGATAGCCAATGCCTTTGCCCAGGCCTATCTGGATATCAATCTGGCGCTGAAGACAGAACCTGCCCGCATCTATGCGGAATGGTTTGACGAGCAGACCAAGGCCTCGCGGGCCAAGCTTGAAGTGGCCCAGGCCCGTTTGTCCGATTTCCAGCAAAAAGCCGGCATCGTCTCCAGTGACGAGCGGGTTGACTACGAAACGACCAAGCTGAGCGAACTCTCGTCGCAACTGACCGTCGTGCAAGGCCAAACCACGGACAGCCAGAGCAAGCGCAACTCCCGCGGTGACACCGTCGCGGAGGTCATGCAGAGCCCCCTGATCAATGGTTTGAAGGCCGACATCGCGCGGCTCGAAGCCAAGGTGCAGGAGACCAGCGTGAATCTCGGGGCGAATCATCCGGTGCGCCAGCGTGCCGAGTCTGAACTGGCCTCCCTCAAGAGCCGGCTTGCCAGCGAATCGGGGCGCATTTCAGCCTCGATCGACACGGCCTATCGTGTGGGCAAGGACCGCGAAGGCGAATTGCAGGCTGCCGTCGGCGCGCAAAGGTCGCGGGTGCTCATGCTGAACAAGCAGCGTGACGAACTCAATGTGTATCGTCGCGACGTCGAGGCGGCCCAGCGCGCCTATGAAGCGGTCAGCCAGAGCGCCTCGCAGACGCGTTTGCAGAGCTTGACCAACCAGACCAATGTGGTCCGCCTCAATACGGCCACAGCGCCCGCCAATCCCTCCAGCCCGAAATTGCTGTTCAATCTGCTGATTGCGGCTTTTGGCGGAACATTGCTCGGTGTGGCCTGTGCCTTGTTGCTGGAACTGGCCAACCGCCGTGTGCGGTCCACGGAAGACCTGGTGCAGATGCTGGACCTGCCCGTGCTGGCCAGCATCAGCTCCAGTGGCGGCCGCCGGCTCTCCGGTTCGGGTCGCCTGGCCCTTGGTAACGGAAGCACAGCATGAAGAGAAATGATTCCCCACTCATCCGGCCAGTTCCCCTGACCTTGCCGAGCAAGCCGGCGGTCGGCGCGGGTCGCTCCATCGGTGCGATATTGGTCGACGCGGGCCGGCTGTCACTGGCCGATACCGAGCGCATCCTGCGGGCCCAGCGGGAAGGTGGTGCGCGCTTTGGCGATGCCGGCATGGCGCTGGGTCTGTTGACCGACGATGACGTGCGTTATGCCTTGTCCGTACAGTTTGACTACCCTTATATTGCCCGCGAAAGCAATTTGAGCCGCGAACTCGTCGCGGCTCACCAGCCCGCCAGTCGTTCGGTGGAGCAGCTGCGCGCCTTGCGCAGCCAGCTGATGTTGCGCTGGTTCGATACCGGTGCGGACCGCAAGGGGCTTGCCATTGCCAGCGCGGGCCCCGGGGAAGGGCGCAGCTACCTTGCCGCCAACTTGTCCATCGTATTTTCCCAGCTTGGCGAGCGCACCTTGTTGATAGACGCGGATATGCGGTCCCCACGCCAGCACACCCTCTTCAATCTCGGCAAGCGTGCCGGCCTGTCGGACATGCTCGCGGGCCGGGCGGGGCCGGAAGCCGTGGTCGGCGTTGCGGCGCTGCAGGACCTGTCGGTATTGCCGGCCGGCACCATTCCGCCCAACCCACAGGAGCTGCTGGGCCGGCAGGAATTCTCCAGGTTGTTGCAGTCGCTCGGCGAAGAATTTGATGTGATCATCATTGACACGCCGCCGGCCAGCAGGTGTGCTGATGCCCACACCGTGGCGGTTCGCGCAGGGGCCGCATTGATCGTGGCGCGGCAAAACAAGAGCTCCGTGCCGCAAATGGCCCAGCTCACCCAGGGTCTGCGCGAATATGGGGTGACCCTGGTCGGGTCGGTGCTTAACGATGCTTGATGAGGTTTCAATGATGCCTGGCAGTCCACCTGCATATCGCTCCCTGGGCGGCAGTGAGCAACACGGCGCCCAAGAGGCCACCCATGGCGTCGGCCGCCAGGTCGGACCAGCTGGCGATGCGTCCCGGCAAATAGGCCTGGTGCAACTCGTCCAGCACGCCGATCGCGACCGCGCCGGCAATGCAGCACGCTGTTCTGCGCCAGCCGCGCGCACCGCTGGCTACACCGGTGGCGCTGCCAATCAGGGCAAATGTCACCACATGCGCGAGCTTGTCCCACGGCGCTGGAAACAGCCCGGCGGCGAAGGGCTGGGCGCCCAGCGTATACAGGCCGGCGCCCGCCAGGATCACGGTCAGGACCGCCCAGGTACGGGCGCTGCGCAAGGGCGATGGGGGACGCGTTTTTTCGGGGCTCAGCATGTGATGTGCGCCGGTAATGCCCGTAGCGTCGATAGCGGGGAAGTGGCCTGGAGGGTGGCGATATGTTGAGCCGTCACCTGAAAGCCTCCAGGGACTGGCAGCAGCGGTGGGCCTTTCTCATCGACAAAATCGAGCGTGTGCAAACGCCCGCGGACGAGCAGCGTCTGCTGGCCCGTCTCAGCCGTCCCGACAGGCCTTTTGTGCTGGCCTTTGCCAATGCGCACGCCATGAACTCCCTTGCCGCCTCGGGCCCCTTTTTTGCCGCGTTGCAATCGGCCGACATGGTGCTCAGGGACGGCTCGGGCATGGCAACCCTGTTCAAGCTTCTTGGCATGCCGCCCGGTCGAAATCTCAATGGCACCGACTTTATTCCCGAGCTGGTGAGGCAGTTTGACGGCCGGAGCATTGCCGTGTTCGGAACGCAGAATCCCTACCTGGAGCGGTGCCTGAATGTCCTTGCGCGCAAGCTGGCACCCAGCAGCTCCTACGTCAGCGCGCATGGTTTTCTCGATATCGCCGCTTATACCTCTCTGGCGCAGGCGCAACAGCCCGGGCTGATCGTGCTGGGCATGGGCATGCCGCGGCAGGAGGAAGTGGCGGCAGCGCTGCGTTCGGCGCTGACTCACCCCTGCCTGATCGTTTGCGGCGGAGCCATCGTCGACTTTCTCGGCGGCAAAACACCGCGTGCGCCAATGTGGATGCGAAGGCTGGGGCTGGAGTGGATGTTTCGTCTGGCCATGGAGCCGCAGCGCCTGTTCCAGCGCTATGTGATCGGCAATCCGCTGTTTTTGTCGCGGGCCGTACGCCTGGCATCGGTTCGCCGCGGTTGATGCTGGCCCGCAGCCGCGAAGGTCAGGCCAGTCAGGCCACATAACGGTTGTCGACATCAGGCACGCAATTGTTTTTGACGATTTTGCCCGGGTTGCCGAGCACCATGCTGTAGGGTGGAATGCTTTCATACACATAGGCGCCGCCGGCAATCCGGCTGCCCTTGCCTATGGTAACGCCGCCCACCACGATGGCGTGCGGGCCGATCCAGACCTCGTCTTCAATCACGGGATAGGTGGTGAGCCGGCGGCCGTCGTTGTCGATATGGTCGCGCTGCCCGAGCGTGACGCCGTGAAACAGGGTCACGTTGCTGCCAATGCGGGCTCCGGCATTCACCACGATTCCCCGCCCATGGGTCAATGCCAGGCCGGGGGCTACCGAGGTTCGCCAGGGTAATTCAATGCCCGCCAGCTGGCTCGCCAGGCGATGCAGCAGCCTGGCGGGTGTCAGCAGCAGCCAGCGCAACGGCACGGCACATCGGTCGGCCGCCTGGCAACAGCGCAAGGTGGCCACCACGCGAAATGCCGGGTTCGAGAGGATGCCCTTGAACACCAGCCACCCGCTGGAGCGCCCGAATACGCGGTAGGTATCGGCTTTCAGGGCGTGCATACAGCATTGCCCAAGGGCGGGGAGCGCTGCGCCGTGTTCCCTGTAAACCAGTCTGCGCAACTTTGCAGGCTGGCAGCGTAGGGTGTCCAGGTCACTCCCAGCTTCTGCTCTGCCAGCGCGGCATCGAGGTGAATATGCTGGGCCCACAAGCGAAGCAGTCCGGGTGGCATGGGGTCCGGCAAACCGGAAGTCGGCCTGCCCATGCGTTTGAATGCCAGTTGTATGGCCTTGAGCGGCGGCCCGGCCAGCAGGGCGACCAGCCGGAGCTGGCGCGGCCCGATGCGCGGCACGGGCGTGGCTTGAAGTGCCAGCGCCAGGTCCACGAAATAGTCGTTCCAGCGCGGGCTGTCAGGCGCCGCCAGGTTAAAGACCGGCATGTCGCCCGGTCTGACGGGCAGCTGCAGCGCGGCTATCAGCGCCTGGCAAACGTCGTCCACATGGACCAGGTTGGACCAGCCGTCACCCGCCACGCCTAGGTCGCCGAGCCGGCCGGTTTGCAGCCATCTCCCGACGCGGCCGACCCACAACTCGCTGCCAGTGCCGAAAACACAGCCCGGCCGCAGCACCACGGCCTCACCGCCGCGGCGTGTAAATTCGCCCATGTGTTTTTCCGCATCGCACTTGGCCTGGCCATACCAGCCGAGGCTGGGGTCAAGTGTTGCGTCTTCGCGGACCACACCTTCCACGGGGCCATAGACCGACATCGTGCTCAGGTGAACAATGCGCCGGCACCGCGTGCCCAATGCGGCCTGCACCAGTACCCGCGCGCCTTCGGAAATCGAGCGCGCATCGCCCGCGACGCAATTGACCACGGCGTCAAAGTCTTCCAGCGCCGCAGTCAGCGCCTGGAGGTCACGGCTGTCCACGCGCAAGGTCTCGACGCTCCCGTTGCCCGCGCCGGCAGTCCTGCGCGAGGCGCTGACCGGTATCGCCCAGGCCGTGTTCTTCAGCGTCTCCACAAGCTGCTTTCCAATGTGGCCGGACCCGCCCAGCACCAGGACTCTCAGTATTTTCATGCGCACTCTCCCAGGGGCGCGGCATGCTCTGCCTGCAGGCGCCGCGCCAGGCTGTCACCCAGCCTGAGCGACATCGCAATCAGCGTGAGCGTGGGGTTGGCCTGGCTGGAGGTGGGGAACACGGCGCTGCCCGCCACGAACAGGTTGCGTACCGAATGCACCCGGCAATCGGCGTCGACCACGCTGGTGCTTGGGTCGCGGCCCATGCGTGCCGTACCGATGTGGTGACCGCCATAAGCGCCAAAGCGCATGATGTCTTCTTCCAGTGTGTCGCGGTCGTAGTCAAAGCGGCCAACTCTGCTTTGTGCAAACTCCTGCACCAGCACGTCCAGCGTGCCACGGACCGAATCAATGTCCGCCTGGCTGTAGCGCCAGTCCACGCGCAGCTGCGGCATGCCGAGGGCATCGAGCTTGTCGGTCAGCGTCACGCGGCTGCCGGCTTGCGGCATCTGCTCACCGTGCACCTCCAGGCTGAAGCGGTTGGTGCGGTTGCGCAGGATCACCGACGGGAATTTGCGCTCGGCGAGCGAGCGCCGAAGCAGCCAGTGCCCGAGAAAGGCCGTGGTGTCCATCGGGTCGGCCATCACATTGAAGAGATGGCGGGCGTAGCGCCCCGGCGAGGTGGCGTTGCCGTCGTTCAGCCGTTTGCCGTATTCATAGCTGATCAGCTTGCGCGCCAGAAACAACCCGGACAGCACGCCGTTGCGGTGCGCCGGATCGGTGATGCGCGGAAAGTGCAGGCGCGCCACCGCGTTCGCCAGCCCCAGCCGCCGCTGCTCTGCCGCTGTCACCGACAGTCGCCGGCGGCAGTAAACGCCTTCCGGTGCCACTTCGTAGCCGTGCCGCACGTTGCGGGTCGGGCCGTCGATGGTCAGCGTGCCGACATTGCCCGCGATGTGGCACATGTAATAGCGGCCAACCACGTCGTGGAAATTGCCCACGCCTGCGGGTGTGACATCGCGCGAGGCCAGCAGCAGGCGCGCGGCTTCAAGGCCGCCGGCAGCCAGCACCGCCGCGCGCGGCGTGACCACAAACCGCGTGCCAGCCAGGGTGGCAACTTCCAGGCTGCGCACTGCCTGCCCGTCGGCCTGCAGCCGGACGGCGGTGCAATTGGCGCCGAGCAGAACCTGCACGCCGGGCGCCAGTTGCAGCCGTTTGGCATAACGGGTGCCGAAGTGGGTCGGGCAGGAAAACCGCTCGAGCCCGCTGGTGCGCACGCGCGGGCTGTCAAAGCCGCGGATCAGGGGCTCGAGTTGCGGGCCGAATGCTTCACCGGCGTCATAGCTGAAACGCCCGGCCTCGGCCAGCGCATTGGCTTGCGGGTAATAGGGCAGCAGATCGTCATACGACAGCGGCCAGCCGCTGTGCGGTACATGGCTGCGTGTTTCAAAGTCAATGGGGTCAAACGGCATGCACCGGCCACCCCAGATCGCCGACGAGCCCCCCAGTCGCCGCTGCCGGTACTTGTCGGGCGGGCTGTGCAATCGCTCATCGGCGACCTCGCCCTCATAGAGTGACTGCGTTTTTTTGTCTTCCTCCAGTTGCCCTGACTCCAGCATCAGCACCGACAGGCCGCGCTCGGACAGCGACAGCGTGAGCGCGATGCCCGCAGGGCCTCCACCCACCACGCAGACATCGGCATGCAGCTCGGCGCCGTTCTGGATGCTGTTGGCATCAATGATCATGGTGACTGTTCCTGCAGGGAGGCGCTGCTGGCGTGCCGGGGCTGGCCGGCAATACCGAAGTGGCGCTGGTGAACCCGTGCCACGCTGGCAAAAAACCGGGTCAGGGAAAATTGCTGTTCATACAGCGCGCGTCCGTTGCGTCCCAGCCTCTCCATCAGTTCCGCTTGCTGCAACACCCGCTGCAGGCCTGCCGCGAGGCCGGCCACATCACCGGGCCGGACGAAACAGGCATTGACGTCATGCGTCAGCACCGAGGGAATTTCGCCGACCGGGCTGCAAACCACTGCAACCCCATTGGCCAGTGCCTCCAGGATGACCAGGGGCAGGCCTTCGTCGTAAGAGGGAAGCACCAGAACGTCGGCGCGGGCCATCAGGCGCGCTACCTTGGGTTGATCCGACCAGCCCTCAAAGCGCACGAAACGGTCAATGCCGAGTTCCCGGGCCGTGGCCTGGTAAGCCTGCATATCCCCGCCGCCCGCCAGGCACACCTCCAGCCGGGCGGTATCAAAACCGGGCAGGGCCAGGGCCTGCAGGAGGTCGGACACCCCCTTGCGCTCCGACAGGTTGCCGACAAAGAGCACACGCTGCACCGCATGCGCAACGACTTTGCGCCGTGCTTCCGTGGGTTCTGGAACGCCGTTGATGACGATCTCCACGCGATCGGCCGGCACCCGCAACTCGTTGATGACGAAGCTTTTTGCGGCGTTTCCAAGCACCACACAACTGGCCGGCAGTGAAAAGACCCAGCGCGTCAGGGCCTGCAGCGGGCTCGGCAGGGTCCGGTAGAAGTGATGCAATTGCGCGGCGTGCAGGTGCAACACCACCGGTACACCGAGGGCGCGGCTCGCGACGATCACGGCGCTTTTGCGAAACAGGCTCAACCGCTCGGCCATGTTGACGTGCACGCCGGCCAGCCGCCCGTCGAGCCGCCCGCGTACCAGCCGGGCCAGGGCGGTTGCGAGCACCCAGAAAGAATAGAGCGCGTTGGCACCGCCGCGCGTATCCAGCGGGCGCAATTCGGCAGCGCCTGCGGGCGTGGAAAATGCCTGGGCCTGGATCAGGTAGTCGGCCACCTTGAACATGCCCCCGCCCTTCGGGGTCCAGGGGCAGGCAATGTAGATGTAGCGGCCCTCAAGCTCGCGGACGGCTGTGCCTGGCATCGGTTCACTTCGCATGTTTATTTTCCGGGATGTTGATAAGAGAGTCGGGACGGACTGAACAGGATGCGTTTGAGAAAATCGGTCATGGGGCGTTCAAGCCACACATAGGAAAGGCAACCGGTCACGATCACCAGCAGGCCCACTGCCAGCACAATGACGAGGCCGTTTTGCACACCCAGCCACCTCAGTGCCAGCACGCCCGCCGGCACCACAAACGTGTGCGAGAGGTAAATGGAGTAGGAGGCATCTCCCAGGAAGGACAGCGGCGAAGCCAGGCGGCTACGCGCGGTCCAGGGCTCCAGCCAGACGGCGCCCAGCACCACCAGCGCCGCTCCTGCGCCCCATGTCAGCAGACGGTCGGTCGGGTCTTGCCCGCCCACGCCAAACATGAGCACCGCACCGGCCACCATGGCAAAAGGCCCCAGGGCCGGCGCCACCGTGCGGCCATGCAGCAGCAGATGCGCAATGCACACACCGAGGATGAATTCGAACACGATGGAGTTTGCATAGAAAGCCAGCGGCACCGCGCCGGGCAGGTAGCTGCCGGCCAGAAAAATCACCAGGAATACCAGCAGGCAGAACCTGATGCGTGGTGCGCCGAGTGCCATGGCCAGCGCAAACACCGCATAAAAAAGCATCTCGAAGTTGAGCGTCCAGCCGACGGGAAGCGTCGGTTGGATGAAGCCCCACGGGCTCGTGGCCGGAATGAAGAGCAGCGATGCCGCCAGATGGCCGGGCTCCACCGACGATCGTGATGCCAGGGTGGGCAGGGCCAGCAGCAGGGCCG
Source organism: Polaromonas sp. P4_H1 (assembly GCF_056400945.1). Taxonomy (NCBI): domain Bacteria; kingdom Pseudomonadati; phylum Pseudomonadota; class Betaproteobacteria; order Burkholderiales; family Comamonadaceae; genus Polaromonas; species Polaromonas sp. P4_H1. The sequence continues at coordinate 216,316 of NZ_JBFUKG010000009.1, forward strand.
CCTTGAGCAGGGTATAAAACCAGTAGAGCGGCGCGATCCGCAGCAGGCGGCGCTTCATAAAGACCCAGGCCGCCGCCAGACGGCCTGCGCTGTCGGTAGGCGTGTTGCGGGTGGACATGGCCATGACAAAGCCGCTGATCACAAAGAAGATGTCCACTCCGGCCGAGCCGGCGTGCCAATAGTGACCGGGCCCCTGGCCGGTGATGTGAATCGAGATGGCCTGGGTAATGTGCATCACCACGACCAGCATGGCCGCAATGAACCGCAGGATTTGAACGCCGGTGAACTGCTGGGTCATACGCGATCTCTGCCAGGTCGATCCGTGCTGGGGACAGTTTCGTTTCTCATGGGGAAACGCCATGCGCCGGTTGCGAAGGAATGCCGGTGGGCTCCTTCAGGATGTGGCTGGAAATGCGTTCATGCGCGGGCCGGCGCGCGCGGAGCAGGCCTCGCACCAGGCCGGCGGCGTTGAAGCACCAGGACACCACGGAATAAATCGCTTTGGTCGCCGAGCGCTTGCGCCACGCCATCAACAGGAAAGGCGCTGCGGCCAGTGCGCAAAACAATCCCAGGCTTGCGGTCCCGGACACGGGCCAGAAGGGCATGCTGAGCAACACGGCCCACCAGGCCAGAACGGCCAGGTAAATCCGCAACTCGCGCAGGCCCGCCACCACCAATGGCAGGCGCGGCTGGCCGGCCGCGGCGCGGACCAGTTCACCCAGGCCGCAAACATAACGGCTGCGCCAGCGCCGCATCAGCAGATCGTATGGCGGCGCATCATGCCCATAGTGAGAAGCCGCATCCACCGGCAGGCGCCAAAGCTGCCAGCCCAGGGTGCGCAGCCGCACCGCCAGGTCAAATTCTTCGTAGCTGTGCAGGTTGCGGTCCGAGAAATACCCCGCGGCCTCGATCGCGCTGCGCCGGTACAGGCCGCCGCCATCGAGGCGGTCGACGCTGCCGGGCGAGAGGTGAGCGGACTGGCGCTCTCCGCGCGCCAGGTATTCCAGGCTGTGCATGTTTTGTTCAACCACGCGGCCACCGACACCGGCAATATCGGGGTGCCCGATCATGACGGCGAGCGCGCGCTCCAGAAATCCTTCGGCCATCTGCATGTCGCCGTCGAGAATGTAAACAAACTCGCCGCACGAGTGCTGGTAACCCAGCTGTGGGCCCGCCCCGCAGCAACGCTCGCTGGCATGGGCAAGCTGCACGATGCGAATGGGGTAAGGCCGTGCCAGTTCCACCGTGCGGTCGGTGGAACACGAGTCCGCGAGCACCACCTCGCCGCCCACTGTGGCGACTGCACGCAGCGCGCTTTTCACGGTCGCCACGATGTGCCGTTCTTCGTTCAGCGCCTTGATGATGACGGATACGCGGCATGCCGGGGCACCCGCGTGAAGTGTGTTCCAGGAAGTTTCTGCCTTCATTTTTTCTTATCCTCCATCGGCGACATCGACCGCCCGGACAGCACGGCGTATGCGCCAGAGTTGCCAGTTCCTGACCAGCAGTCCCGGGAAAAAACAGGCCATGGCTGCGGTCATCCACCAGCGTTTGGTGCTGGCGGCACGGCGGCCCTGAATGAGCCAGCGCAAGCCCTCGAGGCGCCTGCCCGACGCGAGCGCCTGGCGTGCCAGCGTCACTTCATGCTGGGCTACCAGCCATAACGCGGATTGGCGCCTGGCCTCGGGCATGGCGCCGCCCAGCGCGCGTTCTTTCATGCGTTGCAGGAAGGGGGGCATGGTCAACGCCGCGTGGTGCGCCGTCAGGCTGCCCGCTACCGCGGTTCGGTAGGCTGCCAGCGGTGCCCGGGCCAGTGCAACTGGTGAATGCTCGGCCAGGCGGAACCACAGATCCAGGTCTTCCCCATGGGACTCGCCGGGTGCAAAGCAGGGCTGCATGCGCTGCAGCAGCGCGGTCCGCACGGCGATGGAGCTGGTGAAGAGCGACGGGCCGTTCATCCACCGCAAAGCCAGGTCTGTAATCAGTTCCACGTCGGGTGCTTCTTCCGGGACTGACCATCGCGGCGGCCAAATGCCGTCGCCGTCGCCGTCGGGCACCGTCACAAAATCGGTCGCCAGTATGTCTGCCGCCGGACAAGCCCGGTGGGCCAGCAGCAAGGTCGCCAGATAGCGGGGATGGTGCCAGTCATCGGCGTCCAGAAACGCCACCCATTCGCCACGCGCCAGTTCTATGCCCTTGTTGCGCGCCGCGGACACTCCGGCGTTGGCCTGCCGCACCAGCCGCACGCGCGGATCGGTGATCGCCGCGACCAGATCGGCCCCGCCGTCGCGGGAACCGTCGTCGACAACAATGACCTCGAAGTCCGTGAAGGTCTGGGCCAGTGCGGAATCAAGTGTGCTCCGGATGTAAGGCGCCTTGTTGTAAAGCGGTATGACGATGGAGAATTTCATGGCCTGCCCCGGGCGGATGCCAACCCGTCTTTGGCGGTGGCAAAACCTGCATGCGCACGGCTGCGCGCCGTTTGTGCTTTGGTAATTCGGGCCATGCGGGCCTCGCTGGCGGCGGCCGCCAGCGTCATCAGCAGCAGCACATGGGTCACCAGTTCGGCACCATAGCCAAACAGCAGCAGCGGGACCTCGCTCATGGAGCGCAGGGCCAGTGCCACGAACAGCGCCAGCGTGAGCCCGCCGCTGGCGCGCGCATAGCGCAGCGAGAGCACCAGCAGGATCAGCGCATAAAGCACCAGGGCCGTCGCCCCGACCGTGCCGGAGCGCGACAGCGTATCCATGAACTGGTTGTGGGCGTGCGTCGCGTTGGGCATGCCGATGCTGGCCCGGAAGCTGGCGTCCCATAAGGTGGGCCCGTAACCGAACACGGGGTTGCGGCGCCACTCCTCGTAGGCGATCGCCCATATCTGGTCCCGTCCCGTCAGGGAGGCGAGCTGGGCCCCCTCGGCGCTGGCAAAAAAGCTGCTGAGCCTGGCGTCCAGTTCACCAAACATCAACAACAGGGCGAGGGCCGAGACCCCGGCCATGAACACCAGCAGGGAGACGACACCCACTTCGGGATGCAAGGGGTCACCCACACGGCGCCAGAAGGACGGGCCCTGTCGCACGAGGAGGATGCAGAGCGAACAGACCACAAAGGCAATCCACGCGGTCTTCGACTGGGCCAGAAACAGCACCGCCAGCCCGAGGGCCCACGCCAGCCGGTTAAGCCACACGTGCTGGTAAGGGCGCGCGAGCAGGCACAGCAAGCCAAGTTGGGCCAGGATTCCCAGGGACACCGCATGGGCCGCGAGACCGGCCAGGCGCGGCACACCCGGCAGAAAGCCCTGCGTGTAGGAATTGTCCAGCACCAGACTGGGCTTTAGCGGAATCAGGAGCAGACCGGCCGCCAGGAACAGCAGCAGCGCGTTGCGCGCCGCCCTCAAGGCAAGGTCACGTTCCATGCCGCTGACCAGTACGGCGGCAATCCCAATCACCAGCGGGTAGACGTAGTCGTGCGACAGGTGCGGGTGCGCGCCCAGGAGCGCAGGGGCGGCCACCGTTGCGGCCCAGAAAAGAATGAAGGACACCAGTATCAGCGGTGGTGCTGGCGCCGCTTTTCCGCGATTGAGGAAGCGGGTGACGATGCGCTCGCCTGCAATGGTCAGCAGCAGCAGCGACATCAAGGGCTGTGCCAGGCGCACCAGCGGGTGGCGCACCAGCGCGACGGGCTCGGTCAGGCTCAGCGCATGGACAGACAGGTCGCGGCCGGAGAGCAGGTTGCTCAGTGCCACCATCAGCAGCATGGCATAGAAAATCACATGCATATAGCCGTGGGACTGGCGCGTTGTCAGCTGGACGGCGCCCGCCATGCCCGCACTCGCGGACAGAGCCGCCAGGACGGCACCTGTGACGAGGATGGCAATGGTGATGGCTTGTTCCATGGTGGGCCGATTTCAGAGGCGTTGCTCGCCGAGGGGCTCGGGAAGCGGTGATGCAGGCGCCGCACCCAGGTGGCTGGCCAGCCCCGGGAAGAACCGGATGAGCATGCCGGCGGTTTGATCACCCAGCGCCTGTGGACGCAAGGCGACGAGCAGGGTCATGACAAGCAAGGCCATCAGCGTGCTGGCTGCCAGTGACAGCAACGGCATGTCAAACTGCGCGACGGCACGCTGACCCGCGACCGCAGCCGCGGCGCACAGGACGCTGAGCAACAGACCGCGCGCAGCATGGGGCAGCAGGGCGGTCCACGGCAGCTGTACCGCCCGGAAAGCTGCCGTGCCCACGACCAGTGCACGCAGTACCAGCAGCCCGGCAGCAACGCCCGCAGCCGCATGGATGCCCTGTCCGGCATAAAGGTAAAAACCCAGTGCGCCCAAACCTACCAGCGGCAGTTGCAGCGCAAACTCATAGTGCTTACGCCCGGTATTCCAGAGCACGGGGGTCGACAGGCCCCAGAGCACATACGCCGGCATGCTCAAAAACAAAATCGCCAGCACCCAGGCTGCTTCGCTCCACTGGGGGCCGTACAGCAGGCGCACCAGATCCGCTGAAATGAGCGCGAGAAACACAAAGGCTGGAAGGCCCAAAACAAAAATGGTGGCCAGCATCTGAAGATAGGCCCGGCCAAGCCTTTGCAGGTCGTCTTGCAACCGTGCACCGGCCGCCAGAAACGCTGGTTGCAGCGCGCCGAGCAGCAGGGTGTTCGGCATGGTGGCCAGGTTATAAGCCACGTTGTAAAGACCCAGTGCCTGGGCATTGAGCAGGCGCCCTATCAGTACGCGGTCAAGGTTGTTGAGCAGCCAGTTGACGATGTTGGTGGCAAACACGGCGCGGCCGGTCCCCACCGCCGTGGCCGCGTCGGCGTACCAGAAAAGCGGGCGCACGGCATGTGGCCTCAGTGCATAGCTGGCCACCAGCAGCACGCCGGACTGCACCAGCCACGCGGCCACCAGCGAGGCGGTGCCCCATCCCAGCAGGGCCATGGGCACCCCTACCGCGACATAGCCTGCGGCATAGCTGCCCACCTGAACCAGACCGACGGCCTTGAAATTGAGGTCGCGCTGCAGCAGGTAGCTCGACGGCGCAGCCGCTGCGGTGAGCAGGCAGGCTATAGAGAGCCATTCAACGACGGCCTGTGCGCGCGGTTCCCTGAAGTAGCTGGCCAGGACGGGTGCCAAAAAATACACGGCAAGCATGGTCAGCGCACCCACCATCAATTGCCAGGTCCATGCGAAGCGGATGTCCTCGTCGCCCAGTGTTTCCCGCTGCAGCAGGCTCCAGCTGAAGCCGAAGCCGGAAAAAAAGGTGGCGAAAGTCAGCACCACCATGCCGATGGCAAATACGCCGAAGATGTCCGGGCCCAGGGTACGGGCGAGCACCACCTGCGCCACCAGTTGCAGCGCAAAGCGGGCCACGGTGGAAACTGCGCTCCATTTCACCGCAGCGACACCGGGCCGGCCGAGTCCGCCGGTGTTCATCAGGGCATTCCTGAGCCACGTCGCCGCAATGCAATAGCGCCCATCAACACCAGGGTGATGAGCAGGGTGGCATGGGGGTTTTCTCGAGAATCCCCGGCGGTTGATTCATGCACGGTGGAGGACCGTGGGGGGCTGTGGCTCTGCCCTTCCGAAAGTTTCGTATTGACTTTGATGTTTTGGACTTTGATGTTTTGGGCTTCGCGCAGCCGTGCGACTCGCGCGGCGGCATCGCGTGTCAGGGTGTCGGTGGTGGAACCCACCGGGGTGGCGGCGAAAGCGGAAGCAATGCAAGCGTTTAAAACGACTGTAAGCAAGGCGCGGTACATGACCTTTTCTCCCTGTAGAAGCAATTATGAAAGTTTGTTGTGCAGTGCAGCAATTGACAATAGTCCGATCGGCTCATGAGCGTTTGTGCCTGAGAGAACGCGGACGGGAACTTTTGCCGTGAGAGCCTGCCTCGTGAGGTCGTGGGGTGCGAGAAGCGGCTCAGGTCACCGCCGCGGGCCGCAGGGGCTCGTTTGGCCTGCGGCGCAGGCGTGGCCGTGGGGGCGCATCCGGGCCTGTCGGGCCTGCCTCGTAACCATCGGGATTGGTTTGCTGCCAGCGCCATGCGTCTCGGCACATGTCGTCGATCGTGCGCGTTGCGCGCCAGCCCAGTACGGCATCGGCCAGCGACACATCCGCGTAATACTGGGCCACGTCACCTGACCGGCGCGGCGCGAATTCATGGGGAATGCGCCGGCCGCTCGCGTGCTCAAACGCGCTCACTACCTCCAGTACGCTGATCCCCTTGCCGGTGCCAAGATTGAGCGTAAAACTCTGGGGACGCGTCAGCAGCGAATGCACGGCGGCCACATGGCCCTCGGCCAGATCCATCACATGCAGATAGTCGCGCACACCGGTCCCGTCGGGTGTGGGGTAGTCATTGCCAAACACCTGCAGGCTGGCACGCTTGCCGACGGCTACCTGGGTTATATAGGGCATCAGGTTGTTGGGAATCCCGCGAGGGTTTTCGCCGATCAGGCCGCTGGGGTGTGCGCCCACCGGGTTGAAGTAGCGCAGCACGCCGACGCGCCAGGCCGGATCGGCCGCGCGCAGGGAGGCCAGGATGTTTTCACACATCAGCTTGGTCTGGGCATAGGGACTCTCGGGCGCACACGGGAACTGCTCATGGATGGGAACACTGGCCGGATCGCCATACACCGTGGCGCTGGAGGAAAAAACCACGGAGCGGCAGCCAGTTGTTTCCATGGCTTGCAGCAGACTCATCAGACCACCAACGTTGTCGCTGTAGTACTTGAGCGGCTGCTGAACACTTTCACCGACCGCTTTGACACCCGCAAGGTGAATGACTGCCTCACACGCGTAGTGACGCAGTACCTCCGCCACAAAACCTGGATTCAGGACATCACCCCGCTCGCGTATGACGCGTTGTCCCGTCAGTTTTTGCAGCCTGTCCAGTACTGCCGGATGGCTGTTGGAGAAGTTGTCGAGAATGACGGGTTTGTAGCCCGCATCAATCAGGGCTGCAAAGGTATGACTGCCGATATAGCCGGCACCCCCGGTCAACAGGATGGGGGTGGTGTTGGTGTTGGTGTTGTTGGGGGTGTTGTTTTTTTTCAAAATCATTCCAGGTAGCCGGCAAGCCGGTGGATTCATCGGTCGGAGCAAGTCGCACGCACCGGACGCAAAACCTTGCAGTTCCGGCGAAGCAATGAAACGGCGACACGCGCTGATGCTTGGTGCTGCGAACAGCTGCGAGGCGCAACGTTTGGCGGCAGCGAGCAACAGCAGCAGCGCCATCTCCCAATCGCTTTGAGTATCCCCATCGGAAACGCAAGCCATGTCGGTGCTGTCCGACTCGGTGCGTCGGACGGCACCTGATTTCACGGTGTTCCCGCGAAAGCGTGTCCAATCGTGTGTCCAATCGTTTTCTCATGTCCATGAACGACAACAGACGACGACAGACGACAACAGGGAAGGCCGTGTATGGGCCTTCACGCAGTCATGCCGGCCTGGGCAGGCCATGACGCGTTACCGCATTACCGTATTACGCGGAAAGATGAGAGGAGGAAGCGGGGGTGTGCAGCCTGACTGAGGCCACAGAAAGTAACAAAGATTTTTTGACACCGAAGCTGCCTGGGAAGCTGCTTCGGCTTTGGTTTGCCATGCGGCCCATGAGGGGCGCACGGGCGGGCGCCGGCAGCAAGGCATTGGCGCAGCCGGCTCGTGTGGATGGGTAAAAGCCGTTCCTGACGGGACGCCGGCCTGCATGCATGACCCGAGCCATGCCATGACGGGAGCTGCGCCCCAAGGCGCAGGGCGCGCTTACATGCCGCTGTAGTTGGGTCCGCCGCCGCCTTCGGGTGTAACCCAGACAATGTTTTGCGTCGGATCCTTGATGTCGCAGGTCTTGCAATGCACGCAGTTCTGCGCATTGATCTGCAGGCGGTCCGTGTTGTCGGTGTTTTTCACGAACTCGTACACACCGGCCGGGCAATAGCGGCTTTCGGGGCCGGCGTATTGGGCCAGGTTGATGTTGACCGGCACGCTCGCATCCTTGAGCGTCAGGTGCGCCGGCTGGTGCTCTTCGTGGTTGGTGTTGGACACAAAGACCGACGTCAGGCGGTCAAAGGTGATCTTGTTGTCGGGTTTGGGGTAGACGATGGGCTGGCACTCTGCGGCCGGCTTGAGCATGGCGTAATCGGGCTGGGTGCGGTGAATCGTCCAGGGCGGGCTCTTGATGCCCAGCCTGGGCAGCAGCCACTGCTCGATGCCGGTCATGAAGGATCCCATGTACAAGCCCTTCTTGAACCACGCCTTGAAGTTGCGCGACTGACCCAGCTCCTGCGCCAGCCAGCTGTTGGCATAGGCTTCGGGGTAGGCGCCCAGCTCGTCGTGCTGGCGGCCCGATGTCACGGCAGCATAGGCGGCCTCCGCGGCCAGCATGCCGCTCTTGATCGCCGCGTGGCTGCCCTTGATGCGCGCGGCATTGAGGTAACCCGCTTCACAGCCCACCAGCGCGCCGCCAGGGAACACCGTTTTGGGCAGGCTCAATGCGCCACCGGCCGTGATGGCACGCGCACCGTAGCCGATGCGTTTGCCGCCTTCCAGGTATTGCCTGATGCTGGGGTGCGTTTTCCAGCGCTGCATTTCCTCAAACGGGCTGAGGTAGGGGTTGGTGTAATCGAGGCCGGTGACCAGGCCCAGTGTGACCTTGTTGTCCTCCAGGTGGTACATGAAGCCGCCGCCATAGGTCTTGCTGTCCATGGGCCAGCCGGCGGTGTGAATGACCAGGCCGGGTTTGTGTTTGGCCGGATCAATCTCCCACAGTTCCTTCACGCCCAGCGCATAGGCCTGCGGGTCCTTGCCTTCGTCCAGCTTGAAGCGGCTGATCAGCTGGCGGCCCAGGTGGCCGCGCGCGCCTTCGGCAAACACGGTGTACTTGCCATGCAACTCCATTCCCAGCTGGAAGTTGTCTGTCGGCTCGCCATCCTTGCCAATACCGAGGTTGCCGGTGGCGACTCCCTTCACCGAGCCGTCCTCGTTGTACAGCACTTCGGCGGCCGCGAAGCCCGGGAAAATTTCCACGCCGATGTTCTCGGCCTGCTGCGCCAGCCAGCGCACCACATTGCCCAGGCTGATGACGTAGTTGCCTTCGTTGTGCATGCAGTCGGGCACGAGAAAGGACGGCGTCCGGGTTGCGCCTGTTTCGCTGAGGAACAGGACTTCGTCACCCGTGACCGGCTGACTCAATGGTGCGCCCAGCGCCTTCCATTCGGGAATCAGTTCCGTGATGGCCCTGGGATCCATCACGGCGCCCGAAAGAATGTGCGCGCCGGGCTCGGAACCTTTCTCGAGGACGACGACGGAAATGTCTGTACCCTTTTCGGCCGCCAGCTGTTTCAGGCGGATCGCAGTAGCCAGCCCGCCCGGGCCGCCCCCTACAACGACAACGTCATATTCCATCGCTTCACGGGGACCAAACTGCGCCAGAATTTCTTGGGTATTCATCGGGGGACTCGCTGATAATGATTTGGATGATCGTTGCCTGTACCGCGGCAATTTTAAGTCGTGAATTCAGGCGCCCGGACGATCGTTCACTTTTAATCGAGAGGAGCCCCTAATGGCCTACAGCATCGATCTTTCAGGACGTGTCGCGCTGGTCACCGGCGCTTCCGGCGGTCTGGGTGCGCAGTTTGCCAAAACCCTGAGCCGCGCCGGCGCCGCCGTGGTGCTGGCAAGCCGCAGCCTGGACAGGCTCAAGGAGTTGCGCGCACAAATTGAGGCTGACGGCGGTGATGCGCATGTGGTGTCGCTCGATGTGATGGATCACGCCAGCATCAAGGCCGGCGTGGCCCATGCCGAGACCGAGGTAGGCCCCATCGACATCCTCGTCAACAACTCCGGCGTCAGCACCACGCAGCGACTGCAGGATGTGGACGAGGAAGACTATGACTTCATCTTCAACACCAATGTCAAGGGTGCGTTCTTTGTTGCGCAGGAGGTTGGCAAGCGCATGCTCGCCCGGGCCAGGGGAGAGGCCCCGGGCACCTATGGCGGCGGGCGCATCATCAACATCGCGTCCATGGCCGGGCTGCGCGTGCTGCCGCAGATCGGCGTGTACTGCATGAGCAAGGCCGCGGTGGTGCAGATGACCAAGGCCATGGCGCTGGAGTGGGGCAAGTTCGGTATCAACGTCAATGCCATTTGCCCGGGCTATATCGATACCGAAATCAACCATCACCACTGGGAAACCGAGCAGGGCAAGAAGCTGGTGCAGATGCTGCCGCGCAAGCGCATCGGCAAGCCGGAAGACCTGGACGCGCTGCTGGTGATGCTGGCCAGCCGGGAAAGCCATTTTGTCAACGGTGCGGTGATCGCGGCAGATGACGGTTTTGCGACCTGAGCACTCGCGAATGACGGGCGGCATTTTGGCCGGCCTCCTTGCGGGCGCGCTGTGGGGGTTGGTGTTTGTGGTGCCGCGCATGTTGCCCGTGGGCCCCGGTGCCTACTCGTCGGTGGACCTGACGGCCGGGCGTTTTGCGGCATATGGCGTGGTGGCCGCCGCGGTGATGCTGCTGGGCCGGCGCAGCCGGCGCCTGCCCACCGTGCGCCAGGCCTGGGCCGCCCTGGCCATGAGCGTGCTGGGTTTCAGTGCCTACTACCTGCTGCTGGTGCTGGCCATTCGCGATGCCGGCACCGAGGTGCCTACGCTGGTCATCGGCACCATTCCTTTATGGGTCATGCTGCTCGGCAAACCACACGGCCTGCGCTGGTCATCGCTGGTGCCCGGGCTGGCACTCACGCTGGCGGGCCTGCTGCTCATGATGGGTTCCACGCACGAGGCGGGTGGTCAAGCGTCCATGCATTTTTGGCGCGGCGTTGTTCTGGTGACCGCCTCGCTGGTGTGCTGGACGGTGTTCGCCATTGTCAATTCCGCATGGCTCAAGCGGCATCCCGAGGTCAATGCCACCGATTGGGCCAACTGGCTGGGCGTGGCCACCGGCCTGGGCGCGGTGCTGATGTGGCTGGTGGCAGGCTCTGATGCGGCGGTGCTGATGGCGCGCGACGACCGCACCCTGTTTGTCCTCCTGTGCGTGGTGGCCGGGTTTGGCTCTACCTGGCTGGCCACCATTTTCTGGAACATCGCCAGCCAGCGGCTCAGCGCCAGCCTGTGCGGTCAACTCATCGTCAGTGAAACCATTTTTGCCCTGCTGTATTCTTTTGCCTGGGATGGCCGTTGGCCCACAGCGGCACAGTTCATCGCCTGCGTGCTGTTCACGCTGGGCATTCTTGCCTCCATCCGGGCTCACCGCTGAATCACTTTTCCAAATTTTCCAAAATTCCCAACATGAAAATTGAAATTCCCGAGAAGAAAAAGCTGGTGCATGAAATGCGCATCCCGATCCGCTGGGGCGACATGGATGCGATGGGCCACCTCAATAACACCACTTATTTCCGCTACCTGGAAACCGTACGCATCGACTGGATGTACGCCATTGGCTGTCAACCTGATCCGCAAGGCGAGGGCCCGGTGATCGTCAATGCTTTCTGCAATTTCTACAAGCAGCTCGAATACCCGGGCGATGTGCTGATCAAAATGTATGTGAGCGATCCGGGCCGTACCACCTTCGAAACCTGGGCCACCCTGGAACGTGTGGACGATCCGGGCGTGATTTGCGCCGCGGGCGGTGCCACCACGATCTGGGTGGACTTTCCCGCGCAGAAGGCTAAAACCCTGCCGGACTGGATGCGTCAGGCGGTTGAGGGCTGAATTTTCGTTAACCGCGGCGCGTTCAGGTTGGTTTGGCGGATTTGGGAACGCGGCCCATCAGGTAGAACTCCGGGTTGGGTTGCATGCCGCTGAAATTTGCCATGCGGTTTGACAAGCCAAAAAATGCCGTGATGGCGGCGATGTCCCAGGCGTCCTCATCGTCGAAACCATGGGCATGCAGGGCTTTAAAGTCGCTGTCTTCCATCTCGTCGGAACTCAGGCACACCTTCATCGCAAAGTCGAGCATGGCGCGCTGGCGCGGCGTAATGTCGGCCTTGCGGTAGTTCACCGCCACCTGGTCGGCGACCAAAGGTTTCTTTTCATAAATGCGCAGGATGGCGCCGTGCGCCACCACGCAGTACAGGCAGTGGTTGGCCGCGCTGGTCGTCGTCACGATCATCTCGCGCTCGCCCTTGGTCAGCGAGCCCGTGGGGTTGGAACCTTCCTCTTTCAGCATCAGCGCGTCGTGGTAGGCGAAGAAAGCGCGCCACTCGGCGGGCCGCCGGGCCAGCGCCAGAAACACGTTGGGCACAAAGCCGGCTTTTTCCTGCACCTCCAGCACCTTGGCCTTGATGTCTTCGGGCAGGTTTTTCAGTTCTGGCGCAGGGTAACGGGGCGTGGCAGTCGGGATAGCGGGTTTTGTCATGAACTTGTCCTTGATCCGGGTTAAAACGGCAACACCGCACTAGGGCCTGTGAACGCTATTTATGCAAGATGCGTTGCGAGTCAAAAAGGCCATGAGCAAGGCGCAAAACGCAGGCGGGGTAGACCCCGCCAAGGCTTTGCAACGCCGCGCAGGGCCTTTTTGATCGCAACCCGAAGGGAATGGGGTGAAAACAGCGCCACTCTGCGTTGCGCTCCTAGCCCAGACGCCCGGTCTGGGCGTCGTCGCGCGCCTTGATTGGCGCTGTTTTCACCCCATTCGCATTTGCA